>JAJONK010000623.1 GCA_021323355.1 Deltaproteobacteria bacterium | reverse complement strand
TGGCGGGCATGCGCGATTATCCGGAGATCCATCGAAAAGTGATCGATGATCGCAACCGGCGCTGGCTACCGCAGATCGAAGGCCTGTTATCGAGAGGCGAGAACGCGTTGATCGTCGTCGGCGCGGCTCATCTGGTTGGCACTAACGGCGTCATCCAGTTATTGAAGGGCCGAGGCTATAGGGTGGAGCAACAATAATGGAAGCTGTAAAGACCTCCAACGAGATCAAGGTGGCAGACTGGATGACGGAGACGGTTTTGGCGGTTGAGATCTACGATAGTATTTCCGTCGCCCGCCAGCTCATGGCCAAGCACCGCGTCAATCAGTTGCCGGTGCTCGATCATGACCGTTTGATGGGGATTGTCACCGATCGAGACATCCGTGATGCGTATCCGACCAGTATGTTGATCGGACGCACTAAAGAGATCGACAAATTCGCCGAGTCCTATACCGTTGAGGAAGTGATGACGCATGATGTTTTTACGGTCGAACCTGAAACGCCGTTAGCCACCGCAGTGGCGTTGTTGCGCCATCACCGTATCGGCTCGCTACCGGTGGTCAAAGAAAAACAGCTGGTGGGAATAATCCGCGCAAAAAGGCGCGCAAGAAATCGCCAGCGGCAAAAAAGGGTAAACGTTCCAAGACCGCCAGGGTCCGCAGAGCCAGTAAGGTTCTCTGACAGATTGCCGAAAACCTTGCAAGCTATGCAAAAGAACGAGGCGAGGCTCGCGAAGTACAAGAATGAAAGCGGAAATCTGAAAGCGGAATTCAATTTTCAGCTTTCATAATTCATCTTTTCCAGTCAGCAGCTGGTAAAGCAGGAGAAAATTCATGGCGTCTTTCGATGTTGTTAACCGTATCGACCTGCAGGAAGTCGATAACGCGGTGAATATCACCAAAAAGACAATTCAATCGCGCTACGATTTTCGCGAATCAAAAACGGAGATCGTGCTGGATAAGAAAGACAAGAAGATCAACGTTACGACTGAAGACGAAATGAAGATGCGGGCGGTGCAGGAAACATTGGTGGAAAATCTGGTCAAGCGAAAAGTCGACACTCGGTGTTTGGAATACAAGCCAAGCGAAATGGCAGCACAGGGGATGATCCAGAAGGCTATCACGATCAAGGAAGGAGTCGATTCCGATACTGCCCGGGCGATTGTCAAAATGATCAAGGATCAGAAGATGAAGGTTCAAGCCGCTATACAGGAAAAGCAGGTACGAGTCACGGCCAAAAAGATTGACGATCTGCAGGCTGTCATCAAACTGCTAAGGTCGTCGAATCTGCCGATTCCCCTGCAGTTTATCAATATGCAGAACTGAGCGGGCAGGGTCGTTCAGGAGGAAACCATGAGTGAAGCAAAGGAAAAGATCGAAAAGTCCGATGAAGAGTGGCGCAAAGAGCTGTCGCCGGAGCAGTACGAGGTGTGCCGCCAGAAAGGCACCGAACGGGCTTTCACCGGAAAATACTGGGACTGTCACGACCAGGGAACTTATCATTGTGCCTGTTGCGGCAACGAGCTATTCAGCTCCGACACCAAATTCGATTCCGGCACGGGGTGGCCAAGTTTTTACCGGCCGATTGCCGAAGACAAGGTCGAAACCGAAAGCGACAACAGCTTTCTTATGCGCCGCACGGAAGTGATCTGCGGTCGATGCAATGCTCATCTGGGCCATGTCTTTGATGACGGGCCTGCGCCGACTCACTTGCGCTACTGCATCAATTCGGCCTCATTGAAGCTGGAAAAGAAGTAGACCCTACCTTTCCATGGATGCGCAAGCATTTCAGGATCAGGGCACGGTGCGCTACTGCCACGGCTGCGGCGCCGACAACGAACAAGGTTTACGGATCAAAAGCTACTGGGATAGCGATGAAGCGATAGCAAGCTGGCTTGCTCAGCCGCACCATTGTGGCGGGACGAAACAAAACCTCAATGGCGGCATCATTGCTTCGCTCATCGATTGCCACAGCTTGAATCTTGCTATAGCGCACGCCTACAAACAGGAGCAACGTCCGATGGGTAGTACGCCGCGCATCGGCTACGTTACGGCGAATTTAAATGTGTCTTATGTAAAGCCTACACCATTTGCGTGCGCGCATCATCAAAATCGAGGGCCGCAAGGCATGGGTCCATTGCACGTTGACCGCCGCCGGTGAGTTGCGAGCGATAGGTGAGGTGCTCGGAGTGCGCGTGCATTGGGAGTAAACAGGTTCAAAATGTTCAAGCCGTTCAAATCGTTCAAGCCGATGAAGTCCACGACGCGCTCTTAACGTTTTGAACTATTTGAACGTATTAAACGGCTTGAACAGACGTTTCTGGGATCTATGGAATACACTATCTTAGGTCGCACGGGTCTCAAGGTAAGCGGCTGCGGCGGGCCGAGCCGCCTCGGGCTGCGCGACAACGTCGCCGCCGAAGCCGGCGCCGTTTCGCTGGTTCGACAGGCCATCGACTTGGGTATCAATTTTCTCGATACCGCTCAGTCGTATGGAACTGAGCCCGTCGTCGGCAAAGCGATTGCCGGACTACCGAGGGAGCACTTGATTATCTCAACCAAAAAGACCTTACCGCCGGTCGATCACAGCAACCCCGCGGAGCAGGTCATCAAGGGTCTGGAGCAGAGTCTGAAATCAATCGGCACCGACTATATCGATATCTATCATCTTCATGGCGTCGAGCCGAAAGATTACGTCTTTGCCAAAGAGAGATTAATGCCGGCCATGCGGCGCCTGCGCGATCAAGGCAAGATTCGCTTTATCGGTGTGACCGAGGGGTTTGCGACGGATACGTCGCATCAGATGCTGCAAGAAAGTTTAAGAGAAGATCTGTGGGATGTGGTGATGGTCGGTTTTAACCTTCTCAATCCGTCCGCGCGCAGAACCGTCTTTCCATTGACGGCCGCAAAAAAGGTCGGGGTCTTGGACATGTTCGCCGTCCGCAGGGCTCTGAGCCAGTCGGATCGTTTAAGAAGCTTGTGCGGCGAATTGATGCAAAAGGGAGTGCTTCCGCGTGGCGCTGTCAACGCGGATGATCCGCTTGGGTTTCTTCTCAAGGAAGGGCTTGCCGCGACAATCCCGGAAGCGGCTTATCGCTTCTGCCGGCATGAACCCGCCGTCAATGTTGTCCTCACCGGCACCGGTAATCCCGAACATCTTAAAGCCAATATCGAAGCTATTTTGATGCCGCCCTTGCCCGCACCGGCACTCGAACGATTGGAAAGATTGTTCGGCGCGCTGGATTCGCTCACCGCGAACTAACAGGCTGCTGATCTTATAAACGGAATGGCCTCCGTGCGACCCGCTGTGCTAAGCAGGCGGGGACAAACCGAGGAGGAGGCCATGATGGAACACTTTGTTGGTATCGATCTACACAAGTACGTATCACAATTGGCTGTGTTG
>JAJONK010000006.1 GCA_021323355.1 Deltaproteobacteria bacterium | reverse complement strand
AACTTCTTCTGCTGAAGTGCTTGCGCCAGAGTTCGGGTACTCTAACGCCTGATAAAATGAAGTGTCAAACGCACAAGATTCCCCTTTTAATCGTGCGGGACCAGGGGTGGAGGTAATTTTTAGCGGGTTTTTTCTTGCCGAACTCGAAAAAAATGGGCCGGTGCGCTGCTTGGAGGTCGAATCAAGGAAGACCTCCCACTCTCGTGTTGAAGCGTCGCTGACGAGTTGAAGATCGTATGGCGTACATTTTGGCGCTTCAGCGAAGGCGACGGTTCGCCGGAATGCGTGACAGAGGTGCATAGCAAAACACTAATAAGTGTGGTTGACGAGATGCGCGTCTAGTTCATGAGATCTGCAAGAGGTCGAGATTGACTCGGAGAAAACCCTGGCAGACCGAGGTAAAACCGCTATTGCAAACCAAATGATCGCCCGTACTCGTTACATTCTTCGATCCAAGCTCCGATACTGAATCGCTTCGGCGATGTGACTCGCTTGTATTTCCTCCGAGCCTGCGAGATCCGCGATGGTGCGGCCGACTTTGAGCACGCGGCTGTAGGCACGGGCGCTGAGGCCCAGCCGGTTGATCGCGTTTTCCAAGAGCTTCTCGGCATCTTCTTTGAGCAAGCAGTGGCGCTTAATATCTCGGGCGCCCATTTGCGCATTGCCATGAATGTTTCTTTTCTGAAAGCGCTGCAACTGAATGGCGCGCGCAGCATTGACCCTTTGCCGAATCAAATCGGAACTTTCCCCGGCATCCTTACTGGCAAGATCCTGGTAGCGCAGCGCTGGCACTTCGACTTGAATATCGATGCGGTCTAGTAAAGGCCCTGATACCCGGGAACGGTAGCGCTGAATCTGTAACGGCGTGCAGACGCATTCTTTTTGCGGATCGGTGAAGAACCCGCAGGGGCAGGGATTCATGGCGGCTACCAGCATGAAGCCGGCTGGATAATTAATCGAACCGATGGCGCGTGAGACGGTGATGCTGCCATCCTCGAGCGGTTGACGCATGACCTCGAGGACGTTGCGTTTGAACTCAGGCAGTTCGTCGAGGAAGAGTACGCCGTTGTGCGCGAGCGATACCTCGCCGGGTTTAGGCACTGTCCCCCCGCCGACCAAACCGGCATCCGAGATGGTATGGTGCGGATAACGAAACGGGCGGGTCGCAATGATTGGCGAGCCGTTGAGCAGGCCCATGACGCTGTGGATCTTGGTGGTTTCGAGCGCTTCGGCAAGTGTCAGGTCTGGCAGGATTGTCGGCAGTTTGTTTGCCAGCATGGTCTTACCCGAGCCGGGTGGACCCACCATAATTACGTTGTGGCCTCCGGCTGCGGCAACTTCTAACGCGCGTTTGACATGCTGCTGGCCTTTGACATCGGTGAAATCCGAGCTGTATTGCGATTGCTGGCGGAACAGCGCTTCAAGATTGACATGAGTGCGCTCAAGCGCGCGGCGACCATTCAAAAATTCCACGACTTCAGGAAGGTCACTGACCCCCAGAACTTCGACCTCGCTGACGACTGCGGCCTCAGGTGCATTGTGCTTGGGCAGGATCAGCCCTCTGACATGTTCTCTTTTCGCCGCCATGGCGATGGGCAAAGCGCCCCGCACAGGCTTGATCGCGCCGTCGAGCGATAGCTCGCCGATGAGGAAATAATCGTTGATGAGATTCTTATCGACCGAGCCTTCCGCCGCAAGAATACCGATAGCCATCGGCAGGTCGTACGCCGAACCTTCCTTCTTGATATCGGCGGGCGCAAGATTAATCGTGATGCGCTTAGCGGGAAAAGTATAGCCGCAGTTCTTGAGCGCGGCACGGATCCGATCTTTGCTTTCTTTGACCGCGCCCTCAGGCAGTCCCACTGTAGCGAGCTGGGGCAGGCCTGAGGCAAGATCGATTTCGACTTCGACGCGCAAGGCGTCGATACCGTATAGCGCGGCGCTGTTGATCTTCGCTAGCATAAACCGGCGCTACGCTAGCAAAGGCATCACAGGATAACAACTAGAATTTATCTTTCTTAAAAGACTTCAGCGACGATGGCCGCGTGCGTAAAGCGTCATCTTTGGTAACCCGATCGAAGACGTGGACGCCGCGATTGTGGAGTAGGGTGGGTCGAGAGATCGCCCGTCTGGCGGCGGCAGCGCAGGTCATGCACTTCCGCAGCGGCTTATCGTTAACTTTTTGAATGGCTTCGAAGCGATGACCTCTAGAGCATTCGTATTCGTAAAGCGGCATACTTGTGGCCGTAATTAGCACATTAAAAACAGTGCCACAATGAAGCGACTAGTTTGTCTGATAAGAGGTTTCCTGGTATAAGATTCCATGGTTGTCGCGAGTCGATCGATCACGCCATATTGCCAGCCGCGAATCTCGGTTCTATTAATCTTGCTCGGAGGTGAGAGATGTTAGAGCAAGAAGTCTTGCCCGTCGGATTAACTTTCGACGACGTCCTGTTGATTCCCGCCGAGTCCGCAGTCTTGCCTCGAGACACGGATGTGTCTACTCGCTTAACCGAGCGAATTACGCTCAACATCCCCCTTGTCAGTGCCGCGATGGATACTGTGACGGAGTCTAAGACAGCGATCGCGATGGCGCAGGAAGGCGGCATGGGCATCATCCACCGAAATCTTCCCGTCGGCATCCAAGCGGCCGAGGTGGAAAAGGTAAAAAAATTCGAAAGCGGCATGATCTCAGATCCGATCACCGTGGCGCCGGACCAGCAGATCTCGGAAGCCAAGGCGATCATGGACAAGTACGGCATTTCGGGATTACCCGTAAAGCGCAATGACCGGTTAGTCGGCATTTTAACCAATCGCGATTTGCGCTTCGAAAGGAAGCTCGACCGCACGGTTTCCGAGGTGATGACTAAAGATAAGTTGGTTACCGTGAAAGAGGGCGTCGATCTCGACGAAGCGAAAGAACTTTTGCACCGGCATCGTATCGAAAAGCTTTTAGTAGTTGATGATAACTTCAATCTCAAAGGACTGATCACTGTCAAAGACATCGAAAAACGGACCCAATATCCCAACGCTTGCAAAGACCAGCGCGGGCGGCTACGTGTGGGAGCGGCGGTGGGAGTCGGGCCGGATTGGGAAGAGCGAGTCGAAGCCCTGGTGCGCGCGGGCGCGGATCTCATCGCCATCGATACGGCCCACGGGCATTCAAAAAATGTCCTGGATACCATTAGGCAGATCCGGGCACGTTACCCGGATCTTGATCTCTCCGGCGGCAATGTCGCTACAGCCGAAGGGACCACGGCTTTGATCCAGGCGGGCGTCAATGTAGTCAAAGTTGGCGTCGGCCCCGGGTCGATTTGCACAACGCGAGTGGTTTCCGGAGTGGGGGTGCCACAAGTTACGGCCATTGGTAGTTGCGCCAAGGCTGCGGCGCGCCACAACGTGCCGATTGTCGCTGACGGCGGTATCAAATTTTCCGGTGATATCACCAAAGCTTTGGCTGCGGGAGCCGACAGCGTCATGATTGGCAGCCTATTCGCGGGAACAGAAGAAAGTCCCGGCGAGACGATTCTCTACCAAGGACGAACCTACAAAGTTTATCGGGGCATGGGGTCGTTGGGAGCAATGAAGCAGGGCAGCAAAGATCGCTATAGCCAAGGCGATGTTGAAGAAACCATGAAGCTCGTGCCCGAGGGCATCGAGGGACAGGTGCCGTACAAAGGTTCGCTGTCATTCAATATCCATCAGCTGGTTGGAGGCTTGCGCGCGGGTATGGGCTATCTGGGTTGCCGGGATGTCGCCACGCTTCGATCAAAAGCCAGGTTTATGCAAATCACCGCCGCGGGATTGAGAGAAGGCCATGTTCATGATGTCTTCATCACGAAAGAAGCCCCTAACTACAGCGTCGAATGATCCTCGTTCTTGATTTTGGCTCACAATACACGCAACTCATCGCTCGCCGTATTCGCGAATCCAACGTGTACTGTGAGATCCATCCTTTCAGTATCGCGCCGGATAAGATTGCGGAACTAAATCCGGAGGGAATCATCCTTTCCGGCGGGCCAGCCAGCGTCTACCAAGAAAATGCGCCTAAAGTTAAACGTGAGATTTTGGACGTAGGCGTGCCATTCCTCGGGATTTGTTATGGCATGGGTGTGATCAATCTAGCATCCGGCGGCGACGTCGCCCGCGCGGATCATCGCGAATACGGTCCGGCTGATCTGATGATCGATAGCGACGCCGATCTTTTTTACGGTTTCAAGAAAAACGATCCTGTGCGGGTGTGGATGAGTCATGGGGATAAAATGACCGCTGTGCCGTCGGGCTGGAGCAGGATCGCGCATAGTGGCAACTCGCCGATCGCGGCGTTCGCCGATCCGACGCGCCGGTTTTTTGGCGTGCAGTTTCATCCGGAAGTCGTTCACACCCCGCGGGGCAAGGAAGTTCTCGATAATTTTGTGTTCCGTATCTGTGGCTGCAAGCCCGACTGGACGATGGAACATTTTATCGAAACTTCCGTGCAGAAGATTCGCGATCAGGTGGGCAACGGACGGGTTTTGTGCGCCCTCAGCGGCGGTGTCGATTCATCGGTTGCGGCCACCCTGGTTCATCGGGCCATCAAAGATCGGCTGGTGTGTGTTTTCGTCAATAACGGTTTGTTGCGTGAGGGAGAAGCCGAACGCGTGTGCCAATTATTCAGCGAGAGATTCGGCAATAGCTTTCATTATGTTGACGCAAGTGACACCTTTTTATCGGATTTGAGCGGCATCGAAGATCCGGAAATAAAGCGAAAAAAAATCGGCTACAAATTCATCGAAGTTTTTGAAAACCAGGCCGAGAAATTGGGTGAGATCGACTTTCTCGCCCAGGGAACGCTTTATCCGGATGTGATCGAATCGGTTTCGTTCGTGGGGCCATCCGTCACCATCAAAAGCCATCACAATGTCGGCGGGTTGCCATCGGTTATGAAGCTGAAGCTAATCGAGCCGCTGCGCGAGCTCTTTAAGGATGAGGTTCGGATTTTGGGCAAAGAGCTTGGGTTGCCTCACGAAATGATTCATCGGCAGCCGTTTCCCGGACCTGGACTGGCGATCCGCATTCTGGGGCAAGTGACGGAAGAGCGTCTTAAGATCCTCCGCGCTGCCGATACCATCGTCTGGCATGAAATGCGCGCCGCCGGTCTTTATGAAAAAGTCTGGCAGTCTTTCGCGGTTTTACTGCCGATAAAAACTGTCGGTGTTATGGGTGACGAGCGCAGCTATGAAAATGTCGTTGCGTTGCGAGTAGTCGAAAGTCTTGATGGCATGACTGCCGACTGGGTTCCTTTGCCCGCTGATTTGCTGTCAAGAATTTCCAACCGGATCATCAATGAAGTCCGAGGAGTGAACCGCGTCGTCTATGATATCTCTTCGAAACCTCCGGCGACCATCGAATGGGAATAGCCGTCGCTTACCACTCGATTTGATTGGCAGGCGTCGGTTTGATGAAAGAAATTTCACAGGTTCTTCTGTTCGACTGCAATAGCCGCTTAGTGGTTTACCTTCGCGACGCTAACCCGGCCATTCCTTTCCCGAATCACTGGGATCTCTTTGGCGGCCATTTGGAAGCTGGCGAGACTCCCGAACAGGCTCTGGTGCGGGAAGTGCGAGAAGAGGTGGGAGTCCAATTGAAGCGATGGAATTTGTTTCGGGTTTATCATTGCACCCGAGGCGATGTATATCCGAATATCAAACACATTTATTGGGCGCACATTGATCAATCGTCCGCGCAGCTCACACTGAATGAAGGACAGCGACTGATGAGCCTTGGCGCCGATGAATTAGATCGCCTCAAGTTCGCGAATATTCTTCGTGAAATTCTAGGAGATTTTCTTGAAGACGGGCTTTGGCCGGAACGGAGAAGCGGGTCGTGAAGCGAAATTGCATCATCGAATTGTCGGGTTCATGCCATTGTGCTAAGGCATGAGTACCGCAATGGAACACTCTGGTTTCGTACATCTTCACTGTCACACCGAATACAGTTTGCTTGATGGCGCCAATAAGGTCGACAAGCTATTTCAACGCATAAAGATGCTCAAGCAGCCGGCGGTGGCTATGACTGATCATGGCAACATGTTTGGCGCCGTCGAATTTTATCGTGAGGCGATTAGCCATGGTATCAAGCCGATCATCGGCTGCGAAATTTATGTTGCGCCGACTAGTCGGTTCGAAAAAAAGGGCGTCGATAGAGGACCCAAAGAGTACAACAATCATCTGATCCTTTTGGCCATGAACCGGGATGGGTACCGTAATCTCTGCAAGTTGGTCTCCCTGGGCTACATGGAAGGGTTTTACTACAAGCCGCGCATAGACAAAGAATTGCTCAAGGAGCTTAACGGCGGCTTGATTGCGCTGAGCGCCTGCCTGCAAGGCGAAGTCTCCCAGGCGCTGAGCTCCGGCAATGTCGAAAAAGCCAAAACCGCAGCAGAGAGCTATCTATCGATCTTCGGCGATCGCTACTACATAGAAATTCAAGACAATAAGCTGGCGGAACAGGAGAAGGTCAATCGATTGCTGGTTGAAATGGCCAGAGACTTATCAATCCCGGTCGTGGCGACTAACGATTGCCACTATGGAGAGCGTGATGACTTTCACGCGCACGATGTTCTTCTTTGCGTGCAGACCGGCAAAACAGTTACAGACGATAATCGGCTCAAGCTCGAGACCGATGAGCTCTATCTTAAGTCAGCGGAAGAAATGATTGGCGGATTCGACTACTGTCCGGGAGCCGTGGAGCGAACCTTAGAAATTGCTGAGCGCTGCCATGTCGAAATGGAATTCGGCAAATATCATTTTCCAACATACACCCCTCCCAAAGAGATCAGCCTAGACGATTATCTCGACGAACTCGCCCGCAGTGGTCTCAAAGAGAGACTTGCGGATATCGAGGAGCCCGAGCTCCGAGCCAGCTACTTAGAGCGACTTGAATACGAGCTCGAAGTTATCAAGCGAATGCAGTTCCCGGGCTACTTTCTCGTCGTGGCCGATTTTATCAACTATGCGAAACAGAACGGGATCCCGGTTGGACCGGGACGCGGCTCGTCGGCCGGCAGTCTGGTGGCTTACGCGCTCAAAATCACCGACTTGGATCCTATTCGTCACGTTTTGCTGTTCGAGCGGTTCCTCAATCCCGAGCGCCGCTCGATGCCTGATATCGACGTCGATTTCTGCATTCGCGGCAGAGCGCAGGTGATTCAGTATGTCAAGGACAAGTACGGCGCCGACCGAGTCGCGCAGATCGCGACTTTCGGAACTTTGAAAGCCAAGGCGGCCATCAAAGATGTAGGTCGCGCGCTGGGGTTTACCTTTGCCGAAACCGATATGATCGCAAAATTGATCCCGGCGCCAAAACAGGGATTTGATTATCCACTGACGGAGTCCATGAAAATGGAACCGCGGTTGCCGGAGTTGATGAAGAGCGATCCCCGGGTCAAGACGTTGATCGAGCACGCTCTACGGTTAGAAGGTTTGGTGCGGCACGCTTCGACGCACGCAGCGGGCGTCGTACTTTCGAATTTACCGTTGGTCGATCATCTGCCGCTATTTGTCGATAAAGAAGGCGGCATCGTAACTCAATTCGACATGAGCTGTGTCGAAAAAATCGGATTGGTAAAGTTTGACTTTCTCGGTTTGAAGACGCTGACGTTGATTCATGATTGCCTCAAGCTGATCGAGTCGACCCAGGGTGTGAAGATTGATCTTGAACGACTTCCATTAGACGACAAGAAAACCTACCGGCTGCTTTGTAAGGGCAATACCACTGGAGTATTCCAGCTGGAAAGCACTGGTATTCGCGAGATGACGGTCAAGATACGCCCCAATTGCTTTGAAGATCTGGTGGCGATTCTAGCGCTCTATCGGCCAGGTCCTTTGGACAGCGGCATGGCTGAAGAATACATCAAGCGCAAGCATGGCAAAGAGAATTTCGAGTATTTGCATCCACATCTGGAACCGGTCCTTAAAGATACCTACGGCGTCATCGTCTATCAGGAACAGGTGATGCAGATTGCGCAAATCCTCGGCGGTTATACCATGGGCGACGCCGATATCCTGCGGCGCGCCATGGGCAAAAAGGATCCTGAGGAGATGGCCGCCCAGCGGGAAAGGTTTGTCGAAGGCGCGCGCAAGAAAAACATCGACGAGAAGACCGCCACAGAGATCTTCGATCAGATGGAAACATTTGCCCGCTATGGTTTCAATAAATCCCACTCGGCGGCCTACGCGCTGGTCTCGTATCAGACCGCCTATTTAAAGAGTCATTATCCCGTCGAGTTCATGGCGGCGCTGATGACTTCAGAGATGGGCGACACAGACAAGGTCATCAAAAATCTTGCGGAGTGCAGAGAGAAGGGCATAGAAGTTCTTGCGCCCGATATCAACGAGAGCCGCTCCGATTTCACCCCCGTGGGAGCTAAGGTGCGCTTTGGCCTGGCGGCGGTAAAGAGTGTCGGTGAAAAAGCGGTGGAGGTGATTCTGGAGAGTCGCCGGCGAGATGGCGCCTTCCAATCGCTTTTCGATTTCTGTCGGCGGGTCGACCTGACGGCGGTGAACCGCCGGGTTATAGAAAATCTGATCAACTGCGGCGCCTTCGATTCAACCCAAGTTTCACGGGCACGCATGATCGGCGCGTTGGACGAGGCTATTAGGGCGGGCCAAGCGCATCAGCGCGATGAAGCAAGTAATCAGATCGACATTTTCAGTTTGTTGGGCACTCCCGGCAAGGGGCAAAACCGTCCAGGCGATGTTTATCCGCAGGTAAAAGAATGGTCGCAGCAGGAATTGTTGGTCTTTGAAAAGGAAGCGCTTGGTTTCTACATTACTGGGCACCCTTTAGATAAGTACGATCGAGTGATAAAAAGAGTTATCAGCGGCACCGCTGCGGGCATCAAAGAAAGGCCGGTGGCCGGCGAGGTTAAGCTGGCGGGCGTAGTGTCGGCGCTGAAGCTAAGAAATACCAAGAAAGGCGATCGCTACGGCAGCTTCAATTTGGAAGATAAAACCGGCTTTCTGGAAGTGATTGCGTGGCCGGAGATTTACAAGAAGAGCGCGGAGCTTTTAGGCTCCGACGATCCGATTTTTATCAAAGGAAAACTTGAGGTCGGCGAAGATCGCATGCAGATAATCGCCAATGAAATCATGCCGCTGCCCGAAGCGGCTGCAAAGGTTCGCGTGCTGGCCAATGGCAGCCCTAGTCGGAATGGCAGCAGTGAGCGAGTGCATCTGTATGTGCATGAAGCGGAAACTTCCGCGCAAGACTTGGTGCAACTGCGCGAGGCTTTGCTGAATTGCCCCGGCTCCTCTACTGTCATTCTCCATCTCCTCGCCGAAGGGGTTAGCGAAACCTTAATTGAGCTGCCAGATCAGATCCGGGTTGCGTCCGGCCCCGAATTAGAGAGTATTGTTTCAAAGCTTTTCGGTCCTCGAATTAGCTTCCGTGCCTTAGAATCTTGATGAGGCCCCACTCTAACCAGCAGCGCAAAGAGCGCGCCGTTCTGGTTGGCGTCGAGCTGCCGTCGAACGATCATAAAATATCCCTCGAATACAGCCTGGAGGAGCTTGAAAGTTTAGCTAAAACTGCCGGAGCCGAAGTAGCGGAAAAATTTACTCAACAACTGAGAAGCATCACGCCTGCTACATTGGTGGGTCGAGGCAAAGTCGATCAGATTCACGCCAAGGTAGACGAACTTCATCCCGACCTAGTCATCTTTGATGAAGATTTAACTCCGGCTCAGCAGCGCAATCTGGAATCGGCGTTCAAAGTTCGGGTCATCGATCGCAGTCAACTGATACTTGATATTTTTGCCCAAAGAGCCCGAAGCAATGAAGGTAAACTTCAGGTTGAGTTGGCTCAACTGGAATATCTCCTGCCGCGCCTCACGCGCCAGTGGACACACCTTTCGCGGCTCGGTGGCGGTATCGGGACGCGAGGACCGGGTGAAACCCAGCTTGAAGTGGACCGCCGGCGCATTCGCGAAAAAATAGGTCACTTGAAGCGTCGGCTAAAAACCGTTGAGCGCACCCGTTCTTTGCAGCGCAAAGAGCGTGACAATGTGCCGTTTGCCACTATCGCGCTTGTTGGTTACACAAATGCCGGCAAATCGACCTTGATGAATGCCCTCACTCGTGCGGGGGTCCTGGTCGAGGATAAACTCTTCGCGACTTTGGATCCTACGATTCGGTCATTGCGCCTGCCCAACGGAGACAAGGTGATGATCGCCGACACCGTTGGCTTTATTAATAAAATTCCGCATTCGTTGATCGAAGCTTTCAAGAGCACACTGGAAGAGGTTATGAGCGCCGATTTGCTGTTGCACCTGGTTGACATGAGCAGTCCGCTGGTTGACGAGCAGATTCAAGTTATCGAAGAAGTGCTTGGGGAAATTGGCGCCGGCGATATTCCGACAATCATCGTTCCGAACAAGATCGACTTGCTGCCCGAGCCACCACAGCACCTGTTCAAAAACCGGGGCAGCGAAGAGGTGTGTCCGATTTCTGCCGTCACCGGCGAGGGAGTGGAGGCGCTTCTCAACGTTATTGGCACGCATCTAGATCGAGGCAAGGAAAAGATTCACCTGTCGCTTTCAACTTCCCAAGGAGCTTTGTTGTCGCTCCTGCGGGAGCGAGGTCGTGTCGAGAATGAGATTTATGACGATGATCGGGTACATATCACCGCGATCGTAACACCAAAGCTCGCTGGGCAGGTGCGAAAACTGGCGCGCAACAACGCTGAGAGCGATGGAGATCGTTAGGCCAGGATGTTAAATCTGCCTAACTTTCTGACCCTAATTCGGATTCTGAGCATCCCTTTTTTTTTGGTCTATCTTTCCTATCATCGCTACCTGGAAGCGCTGATCATTTTTATCATCGGCGGCATCACCGACTTCCTCGACGGCCTCGCGGCAAGGTTGATGAAGCAGCAGACTCCTTTAGGAGCTTATCTCGATCCGATCGCGGACAAGTTGCTGGTGATAACCTCTTTCATCGTGCTCGGTTTGATTGGCGGGGTTCCCATGTGGCTGGCGATCATAGTGGTAAGCCGAGACGTTTTGATCATCACTGGTTATGGCATCATTATTTTCCTGACCGATGAACGTCCTGAAGTGAAGCCGAGTCTGATCGGTAAATTCAGTACTTTATTACAGCTCTTCACTTTAGGTGTCGCTTTGGCTCTGCTGCATAGTCCCATGCTGATGGATCCCTGGATGCGCGATATTTTTATCGGCTCTACGGCGGTTCTGACGGTTGTCTCCGGCGTGCAGTACATCTATCGCGGCTTTGTCTGGCTGCAGAATAAAGCCCCATCCATCAGTCGAATTAGTTGACATATCGCAATGGAATTGATAATAAAATCAAGTTCTTGCACTTCATCTAAATTTCAGAGGACAGTGTGTGACGCCGGTTGGACAAACGTACTTATGTCAATGATTGCCCTTCGCAGATCATCTTGCCAAGCTTTACAGGCACGTAGCTCAGTGGGAGAGCGCTTCCTTGACACGGAAGAGGTCGGCAGTTCAATCCTGCCCGTGCCTACCATACTCACTTAACATCGGAATGGAGAGTGTTCGCGTAACATTAAGCGACGGCAAATCCGTGGAGATTCGCCGTGGTTCTCGAATTTACGAGCTGGCATCGTTGCTGAGCGTCGATGGCGGTATCATAGCCGCGAAACTCAACGGTTCTCCTGTGGACCTGAGTCGAGCCATCGATGAGGATTGCTCGCTCGAATGGGTTAGCATTGATAGCCCCGAGGGCCTCGATGTGTTGCGGCATTCAACCGCACATCTGATGGCGCACGCCGTGCAGAGCCTATTTCCGGGGACTCAGGTCACCATTGGGCCCACGATCCAAGATGGGTTTTATTATGATTTCAAGCGAGAAACACCCTTTACACCGGAAGAAATCGCGAAAATCGAACAGCGCATGGAAGATTTGGCCAGAGCGAACCTGAAGGTGACTCGCGAGGAAATGCCGAAGGCGCAAGCCATCGAGATGTTTCGGCGCATGGGCGAGGACTACAAAGTCTCCATCATCGAAGGCATTACGGAGGATCCGGTTTCGCTTTATCGCCAGGGTGATTGGATCGATTTGTGTCGCGGGCCGCACGTGCCTTCCACTGGAAAGCTAAAGGCATTTAAGATCACTAGCGTTGCCGGAGCCTATTGGCGCGGCGATGAAAAGAACGAGATGTTGCAGCGGATCTATGGAACTTCGTGGCCCACAAAGCCGGCACTTAAAGAATACCTGCGGCTAGTTGAAGAGGCGAAAAAACGCGATCACCGAAAACTCGGCCAAGAGCTCGGTCTTTTCATGATTTCAGACGCCATTGGACCCGGACTTCCCATATGGCTGCCGAAAGGAGCGCTGCTGCGGTCAATTCTGGAGCGTTATATCGTCGATATCGAGCGGAGTCTTGGATATCAGCACGTTAATACGCCACAACTCGCGCGTGTTGATCTCTATAAGAGATCAGGCCATTGGGATCACTTCAAAGACAACATGTATCCGCCCATGGCATTCGAGAATAAAGAAGAGCTGGTTCTGCGGCCAATGAATTGTCCGCACCACATAATTATCTATAAGCATGAGCTGCACAGCTATCGCAATTTGCCAATCAGGCTCGCCGAACTGGGCACCATGTATCGCTATGAACGCTCAGGCGCTCTTTCCGGCTTGTCGCGAGTGAGAGCGATGACATTGAATGACGCTCACATCTTTTGCCTTCCTGAACAGATTCAAGCGGAAGCCGTAGGTGTTATACGACTGATCCAACGCGTGTATCGCGATTTCGGGTTCAAGGAATATTGGTACCGGCTGTCTCTTCGTAATCCCAAGGATAAGATCAACTTCGTCGATAACGATGCCATGTGGGATACGGCGGAAGAGTATCTACGGCAGGCATTGGCTGAGGTCGGCGTTCCTTACAAGGAAGCTCCCGGCGAGGCGGCGTATTACGGTCCTAAAATCGACGTGCAATTAAACGACGTGCTCGGGCACAGCGAAACTCTCTCGACGGTACAACTCGATTTCTATCTTCCAGAACGTTTCGAGCTCGAATACGTCGATAAAGACGGGCAATACAAACGTCCGGTCATGATTCACCGGGGCGTTATCAGCACGATGGAACGTATGACGGCTTTTCTGATCGAACACCACGCCGGCAATTTTCCCTTATGGCTGGCTCCAGTGCAGCTTAAGATCGTCACAGTCACAGAGCAGCAGCTCGATTACGCGCGCGAAGTTTTTACGGAATTGAAAGATGCAGGCTGGCGCGTCGAGTTGGATGAGCGCAACGAAAAACTTGGCTATAAGATCCGCGAAGCCCAGCTGGCCAAAATTCCCTATGCGATTGTCATCGGCGACAGCGAGGTCCAAGCCCAAACCGTGGCGCCGCGGCGCAGAGGCGGAGAAAATCTAGCGCCGATGCCTTTGAATGATTTTATTGAGAGACTAAAATCTGAAGTTGCACAGGAAAGGGGAGAGGCATAAGAATATGAGCGGCTTTTACATCACGGAGGTGTCTTATCGCTAGAGACGCGAGAATCAATCATCAAATCCGGGCCCGTGAGGTTCGTGTCATCGGAGCGCAAGGGGAACAACTTGGCATTCTGCCGCTGCACGAGGCCTTAAGGCAAGTCGATGCCCTAGGCTTAGATCTGGTCGAAGTCGCGCCAGAAGCTCAACCGCCGGTCTGCCGTATGATGGACTACGGAAAATTCCGGTACCAGCAAAGAAAGAAGACCCACGGACCGAAGAAGCATACCGTGGTTGAAATCAAAGAGGTTAAGATGGGCTCGCGCACGGATGCCCATGATGTGGAACACAAGGTGCGCAACATCCGGCAGTTTATCGAGAAGGGTCAACGAGTCAAAGTGTCGGTCTTTTTTCGGGGCCGCGAGATTACGCATCCGGAGCTGGGTCGGCAGGCGTTGCGCAAAGTAGTCGAGCAGATACAAGACATTGCCAAAGTGGATATCGAGCCGCGCTTGGAAGGCCGGAACATGGCGATGCTGCTCACGCCTAAGTAAATATCCTAACTAAACTGAAGAGGAGATTGATGTGCCCAAAATCAAGACTAACAGGGCGGCGGCCAAGAGGTTTCGAGTTACGGCCAGCGGAAAGATCAAACGCAATAAAGGTTTCAAGAGACACTTGCTTTCTTCAAAGGGCAAGAAACGCAAGCGGCAACTGCGCAGCGCCACGATGGTTTCGGCAGCTGAACAGAGAAACATCCGGGAGTTGATCCCGTACAAATAAGTAGTCTTCATTCCACAACAATAGAAGGGAGCTAGCAATTGCCACGAGCTAAAGGCGGGAGTAAAACCCGGCAGAGAAGAAAAAAGGTCATGAAAATGGCCAAGGGTTATGTTGGGGGGCGGGGCCGACTATACCGGTCTGCGCGTGAAACAGTCGAGAGAGCTTTAGCATTCGCTTATCGAGATCGTCGGGTAAAGAAAAGGACTTTTCGCGGTCTGTGGATTACCCGCATCGGGGCGGCTGCAAAACTTAACGGGCTTTCGTACAGTCAGTTGATCAAAGGTTTGAAACAGGCCAGAGTCGAGATCGACAGAAAAGTCCTGGCCGAAATCGCGGTGGCCGATATGGACGGATTCAGTCAGCTGGCCCAGCGAGCCAAATCCAGCCTCGATGCCTAACGTCGATTCTTTCTAGATGATCGATTCTTTAGATTCTCTTCGTGAAGAGATGCTGGCGCGTATAGAGCAGTCGGGCAGTGAAGCCGAGATTGAACAGATCCGGGTTGAGGCTCTAGGGCGCAAGGGAAGACTCACGCTTCTTTTGCGGGGGCTTAAGGATCTTCCATCGGATGAAAGGCCGCGGGTCGGCGAGCAGCTGAACGCATTGAGGCAATTACTTGAAACCCGACTTCAGGACCGGCTTCAGATCGTCAAGGCGCAGCAGAAAGAAAAAGCACTACGGGAAGAATTTATCGATGTCACGCTTCCGGGAAACCGGGGGGAATCGGGCCACATCCATCCCCTGACGCTAGTAATCGATGAAATCATCGACATTTTTCGGGGAATGGGATTTGAGATTGCCCGTGGTCCTGATATCGAAGACGACTATCACAATTTCGAAGCTCTGAATATTCCCAAAGATCATCCTGCGCGAGATATGCAGGATACTTTTTTTGTTTCTGACGGACGATTGCTAAGGACCCACACCTCACCGGTGCAGATTCGCACCATGGAGAGCCGGAAGCCACCCTTGCAGGTGATCGTCCCAGGCGCGGTTTATCGCCATGATGATGACGCTACTCATTCGCCGATGTTCCACCAGGTGGAGGGTTTTATGGTGGATGGCAACATCGCGTTCTCGGATCTCAAAGGGGTGCTGACGCATTTTTTGCAGCGGATGTTTAGCGAGAAAGCCGGCGTGCGATTTCGCCCGAGTTTCTTCCCATTCACAGAGCCCAGCGCTGAGATTGATATTCAATGCGTGATTTGCAGCGGCGACGGACAAGCGATTCAGCAGCGCTACTGCCGAGTTTGCAAAGGCAGTGGCTGGCTTGAAATTCTGGGCGCTGGTATGATCGACCCAGGGGTGTTTAAGTTCGTCGGCTACGATCCGGAGCGAGTGTCGGGGTTCGCTTTCGGCATGGGGGTAGAACGCATCGCCATGCTCAAGTACGGCATTGATGATATTCGTTTATTCTTCCAGAACGATTTGCGCTTCCTTAGGCAATTTGGCTAAAGAACCTCTAAATGATGGTTGCGCATTGACGAAGTTGAGCCGGAGATTCTCGTCCTTCCGGAAGCTCTCATGCTATTTTCATGAAATTCACTTTTACATGGTTGAAGGAGTTGGTCGAGATAGATGCTGCTCCCGACGAACTTTCCGAATTGCTGACGATGGCAGGACTTGAAGTCGAATCGCTCATTCCGCTAAGTGGATCGGGGGCCGATGAAGACGACTGGGTCTTTGAAATCAGCGTTACACCCAATCGCGGCGACTGTCTGAGCGTCCTGGGTGTGGCGCGCGAACTCGCCGCGCTCACGGGCAAGCGGCTGAAATATAGCCCGAGCGATGCGCCAGCCAAAGTCACGCAGTGCCTGGGAGCGGTTGGGATTAAAATCGTTAATCCGGAACTCTGCTCGCGCTACTCTGCCATGGTGGTTGAAAATGTCGGCATTGGTCAAAGTCCAAAGTGGATCCAGCATCGTCTCGAAGCCTGCGGTTTTCGCTCCGTGAATAACGTGGTGGATGTGACAAATTACGTGATGGTCGAAACCGGTCAACCACTGCATGCTTTCGATCTTGACCGAGTGACCAGCGGTCAGATAGTGATTCGGCAGTCCAGCGGCGAAAGAGAGTTCGTCGCACTGGATGGGCTGAAGAGAGAACTGATTGACAGCGATCTTCTGATCTGTGACGGAAACACACCGATCGCTTTGGCCGGCATCATGGGCGGCGAGAATTCCGAAGTTACGGCCGCGACCCGCCGGGTGCTTTTGGAGAGCGCCCATTTTGATCCGACTACTATTCGGCGCACGGCCAAACGGTTGGGATTGCATAGTGAAGCATCGCATCGATTTGAGCGCGGTGTAGATCCAGCTGGGACGGTATCGGCTGCTAATCGGGCAGCTCAACTGATCTCCGAGCATGCCGCCGGTTCGGTTTGGTCCGGGGTTCTGGACAGCTACCCGCAGCCGCCGCAACCTCCGTCCATTTTACTTCGCCAAGACCGCATTAAAAAAGTACTCGGAATTGAAATCGCACCCGTCGACGCCGAAAGAATTCTGACGGCTCTCGGTCTCAAAACAAAGAAAGACGCAGGTGAGGGCATTTGGGTGGTTGTGCCGCCAACCAGTCGCTGCGATCTGACCCGTGAGGCCGATTTAATCGAGGAATTAGCGCGCCTTTTTGGCTACCAGAAAATTCCCACGACTTTGCCTGTTTTGCGTTCAACGGCAGGCACGACTGATTATCAGTTAATGTGGGAACGGAGACTCCGCTCATTTTTGACGGGTGAAGGTTTGGTCGAAGTGATTAATCTTCCGTTTACAAATGAGGCACTCAATCAAACATTTTCAGGCCTATGGAGCGGTCCAACCTCTCCGGTTGCGGTTTTGAATCCGCTCGTCAAAGAAAGCGGCGAGATGCGCCTCAGCTTGCTGCCGGGGTTGATCGAGAACTTGCGTCTCAATCTCACGCAAAAGGCCGATGGGTTTTTTGCCTACCATCTCGGGAAGGTCTTTCGTTTGCGGCCAAACGGGGAAATTGAAGAGAAGCAATGTTTGGCGGGGCTGCTTTACGGTTCGCGTACGCGCAAAGGATTGCGCTCCTCTGATACACCCGGACAGGTTACGTTTCTTGATTGTAAAGGAATCATTGAAGGGATTCTCGATCTATTCCATTTACGAGAATCAATCGCTTGGTCGCGCGGCAACGTCCCCGTTCTTCATCCCGGACGCAGCGCAGAACTGCTGCGCGATGATGACAAGATAGGCTATATGGGGGAGAGTCATCCGGATATTAACGATCGATTCGGCCTGTCGCCAATGATGGCATTCGAACTTGACTTTGAAAAGTTGCTTCAGTATTCTCCGCGGCAAATAAGGGCTAGTTCCCTGCCGCGTTATCCGGCGATTGAGCGTGATTTTGCAGTAGTTGTGGATCAGGCTATTCCGTCTCAGCAGATCATCACGTGTGTAAAAGAACTTGGCCAGAATCTAATTAAAGGAATAGAGATCTTTGACGAGTATCGGGGCGATTCGATTCCTCATGGCAAGAAGAGCTTGGCGTACAAGATTTTCTATCGTGCCGACGATCGGACTTTAACGGACAGCGAGGTTAATACAATGCATCAACAGGTGCTTGATCACATCGGCAAGCTTTTTCGAGCGCAAAGGCGAAGCTAAACCGAACTGCGAGGGAAAGGAATGGCTGCAATGACGAAGGCGGAGATCATTACGCGAATCTATGAGAAAGTCGGATTCTCAAAAAAGGACGCCACCGATGTTGTTGAGGCCACTTTCGACATAATCAAAGGTTGTCTCGAGCAGGGTGAAAAAGTTAAGATTTCCGGGTTCGGCAATTTCGTTGTGAACACGAAGCGGCCCCGCAAGGGTAGAAATCCGCAAACCGGCGATGAAATTATCATTGTCGGACGCAAAGTCCTCACATTTAAAGCCAGTCAGATTCTGAAGAAGAGCCTCAATGGCATGTCATCGCCGACGGAATCGTCACCACCCGAAGCTGAATAGATGACCACATCATTGCCGGACAAGATCTATTTCAAGATCGGCGAAGTCAGCGAGATTGTCGGTGTCGAGCCTTACGTATTGCGTTACTGGGAGACTGAATTCGATCTGCTCAAGCCTTCCAAGGCGCCTTCGCGTCATCGTCTCTACAAGAAGAAAGACGTTGAGCTTCTGCTAAACATTAAGCGCCTCCTTTATACCGAAGGCTTTACAATTGAAGGCGCCCGTAAGAAGCTGAAAGAAGTCAAAAAAGAAGAAAAAGACCAGCTGAAGCTTCCGCTATCCGATCAGAAGTACAAAACCGCTCTAGCAAAGATCAAGAAAGATCTCGAGTCGCTTCGACGTTTACTTTCCTGAGAAAATCTAAATTCATGGTCCGGCAAGTGGCCGGACATCCGGTTCATAGAACGGTTGTGCAAATTGGCAGCCGCACGTTCAGAAAACAGTCCGGCGCGGACGCCCTTTCAACTTAGACCTTGACTATCTGGAAGCTCAACGTAGAAGTATATACGTTTTTTTCCGCGCCATGAGCGTTGTTCCACTCGATTTGCTTCTAGACCAAATTTAATAAGATCAAATTTAATAAGATTTTACGAATCGCATGCCACTAAATTGCTTTGGCGAATATCGGGTGTTAAAGTCACGCCTTATCTAAATATGTTGTCGGGGCGTAGCGCAGCCTGGTAGCGCACACGCTTGGGGTGCGTGTGGTCACCGGTTCAAATCCGGTCGCCCCGACCATTCCTGTCTTTATCGCCGCCGGAAAAGTTCTTATATTCACCCCTAATTATCACCGCTTCAGATCGCCTGACGTTAGTTGTTAGCCAATGCTGGAATTGCATCTAGTTTTGCGGTATCCCCAGCTGTCCCGGCAAGTGACGCTTCCCCTGATCGGAGCTCCCGGAAAGATCAGTTCGCGGCTCGAGCGACGTCGCTTAAACAGTCCCTGTTTCGACACATATTCCACGATCGTACTCGGCTTATGGAGCGTTTTTGAATCAAAATCTCTCGACTCACATGCCCACGACTCATCGCTTAATTTTACTTGGTCATCCCATTCGGTAATTTGATTACCTGCCTCCGGCACACCATTTGCTGGTGGTACATGTCGGAGGAACTGCTATGATTCCGAAACAACATCTGATTTCTCCACATAATTCCCAAGCTCCGGATTATAAACAGTTAGCTCATATCGACTCGGAATTATGTTGGTGTGATCCGATTCTGGAGTTCGATGAAGTCGGAAACGAGTCTTTAACTCACAATGACGTTACCTGGAATTGACTGTCCGCCGAACTATTACCGCATGCCCAGGCGATCTAAGTCCATCCTGCGAGTCTGCCGTGCGTGCTTCAATAATTCCGCTTTACGTATTTAATAACACCAAATCTGGTTGCCTCATTCAAAACGTTGAGCCATTGTTGTAAGAACAATCGATCGGCTGCGCTCGTGAGACACCCGTCATAAGAAAGCGCCATCGGAGGCTAGCACTTGGTCCTTGACCAAATTGTGGACGATTTCACGGCCGTCATTTTGACCGGCGGCAAGAGCTCGCGCATGGGTCGTCCTAAAGCTTTGCTGCTGTTTGGCAACGAACCTTTGATAGACCATCTTGTGCGCAGGCTCGAGCAAAAATTCAAGCGGGTCGTTGTGGTGGCAGCGCCGGACCAAGAGCTGCCGCCCTTGGCGGCAAAGGTGGTTCGTGACGAGGTAGCTTACCAAGGCCCCGTAGGCGGCATTTATTATGGATTGAAGGCTACGAGCGGAACGGGGGCGTTTGTTACTTCGTGCGACGCGCCATTTCTAAATCTTCCACTCATCTCGTTTTTGACCTCACAAATCTCGAATCACGACGTGGTCGTTCCCTACTGGCAGGATCGTTTTCAGCCTCTTCACGCGGTTTACCGAAGGAGCGTAGTGCCGCTGCTGGAAGAGCAACTCGAACGCGGCGAGCTTAGGCCGATATTTCTTTACAATAAAGTGCGGACGCGCAAAGTCGGTGAGGAGGAAATCCGCCGCTTCGACCCTGAAGGGCTGAGTTTCTTGAACATGAACGCGCCAGACGATTATGCGCAGGCTTTAATGCTCTGGCAGCAGCGCGCAAACTTTACCGAGTGCACCGAAGACACGCCGCTTAGTTGCACTGTTGAATTGTTCGGCGTTGCCCGCTTGCTTGCGAAGACCCAAGTAATTTCTCTTTCGTTGCCCGGAGACGCCACTCTCACTCATGTGCTTTCGGCTGTTGCGCAGAGACTACCCGTGTTGGTTGGCCGTGTCATCGATACGGACGGGACCGATTTGCTTGCCGGGTTCGCTTGCAACATCAACGGCACAAATTTTGTGCGCGATTCTAATACCAAGATTCACCCGCAGGATAGAATCTTTATTCTCTCGGCCGACGCCGGAGGATAACCACATCTGTGGTTAGGAGAACTTTTTGGCCTTCGTTCTCGGTTAGCTGCGCAGTATAAAGATCGCCGCATCAATACGATTGATTCTCGCTAGTTACTGATAGAAAACCTTTTCACGCTATGGTAACAATATCACCGGGTATCGGCCAATAATTCCGCAACACTTTGCAACCGAGCATTGGGTATCGACCCATTTTGCCATCTGCCAGTAAAATGCTTGACCCAGCGATCACGGTCGCTCAAGCCGCCGATTGCGCCACCCATCATTAGCGTGAAGCTTACCGACACGAAACCTCCAGATTACGCTTGGGCCAGAGAAAGAATGGTTCAAGATCAACTTATCGCCCGTGGAATTCAGGACCGGCGTGTTATCGCCGCCATGCGGCGCATTCCAAGACATCTTTTTATCGACTCCGGACTGGTCAACCGGGCGTATGATGACAGCGCCTTGCCGATCGGGCAGAAGCAGACGCTTTCTCAACCCTACATGGCTGCAAGAATGACCGAAGCGCTGGGCCTGAGCGGTAAAGAAAAGGTCCTGGAAATCGGCACCGGATCAGGTTATCAAACAGCTCTGCTTGCTGAGCTTTGCTTTAACGTCTTCTCGGTGGAAAAAATCCGCGCTCTCTCGCGTAAGGCAAGGGAGCTTTTAGATCGGCTTGGATTTCATAACATCGCGCTACACGTAGGAGATGGAACAGTAGGATGGTCGGAGCACGCCCCATACGATGCGATCATCGTTGCTGCCAGTGCTCCCGATTTACCCCGGCCTTTGATCGAGCAGCTTTCGGTAGGGGGTAAGCTCATTATACCTGTGGGGGATGATGAATCTCAGGTGTTGAAGCTGGTTCAACGTGAGCCGTCCGGTTTTCATCGGGAAGATCTTGGCGAATGCCGATTCGTCAAACTCTGGGGAAAATTCGGTTGGCAAGACTAGCCTCCCGGTGTCCTTACCGGCTTCTGGGCTTGATGTTGTTCTGGCACATCGCCAGCTGCGCGACACAGGCGCCAGCGCCGCCGCCTGCTAAGGGAGGCATCTATCATGTTGTAAAGCCGGGTGAAACTTTATATCGCATCGGCAGGGCGTATGATCTGAATTACGCGGAGCTGGCGCGTGTTAATCGACTTAGAGACCCAAACCAAATTCATGTCGGGCAAAAACTATTTATACCGGGCGCGGCTCGCCAGTTGCCGGTGGAGATGATTACCCCGACCGATTCGAATGTGACTATTCCGTCGGTTCCCAAATTCAGCGATCTCCCGGACAATGCCATTATTTGGCCCATCGTGGGAGGCATCAATTCACGTTTTGGCCGGCGTGGCGCCACTTTCCACGACGGTATCGATATCTCCGCCCAGGAAGGAACGCCCATCAGGGCGATCGACAAGGGGGAGGTGATATACAGTGATGAACTGCGGGGCTATGGTAACCTAGTGATTCTACGGCACGCCGGCGGCCTGGTTTCGGTCTATGCGCATAACCAGGTAAATCTTGTGGCCGCAGGACAGTTTGTTGCCCAAGGTGATACTATTGCTAAAGTAGGTAGCACCGGAAGAGTGACGGGACCTCATCTGCATCTTGAGATCCGCAAAAACAACGTGGCGCAAGATCCGCTCCTCTATCTTCCTCAGTTGTGCTGCCGCGAGTCGTCCGATATCGTAGACGCGGAAAAGTTAATTACGGAGTGATGTCAATGAAGGAGTTAGCCAATATCCGCAACGACGTTGTCGGTAGCCTATTAAGACCCGCGAAATTGAAAGAAGCTCGCGTGAGCTATGACGAGGGCAGGCTCAGCGCAACTGAGTTGCGGGCGATAGAAGATCAATGCATCCGCGGCGCCGTGCGATTGCAGGAAGAAGCTGGTTTGGCGATCGTGACCGACGGCGAATACCGGCGCCTAAACTTTCAAGACAGCTTCGGCGAATCCGTAGCCGGTTTTGACGCAGGTCGGCCGAGTCTGAAGTTCTACGAGAGCCGTGTCCAAGGAAGCAGCCCGTTACAGCGTTGGGAAATACCGGACCAGGGCGAGCATAAGTCTACGGCTGTGGCCCAGCGCCGCCCGGTTGTGGAAAAGCTTCGGCTTTCGCGCAACGCTCCGCTGGCAGAATATCGCTTCGTCAGTCAGGTTGCGCAACGGCCGGCTAAGGTGACTCTCATTGGACCTGATCGAATTTCGCAACGCTTCGATTGGCAGAACTCCAGTGCGATCTATTCTAATATGGATGAATTCATGGCCGACGTCGTGAAAGTCGAGAGAGAAATGATCGCCGCATTGGTCGCCGCCGGCTGCCGCTATATCCAAATCGATGCGCCCGGATATACCGCATACGTCGACAAACCGTCCCTCGATGCGATGCGCGCGCGCGGTGAAAATCCCGATGAGAACTTTAATCGCTCATTGAAGGCTGACAATGCAGTTATCGATGGCTTCGATAACGTGACTTTCGGAATTCATCTTTGCAGAGGCAATCAACGCAGCATGTGGCACCGGGAAGGCACATATGATGAGATTGCTGAACGACTTCTCAATGAATTGAAGCACGATCGCTTTTTATTTGAATATGACACGCCGAGAGCCGGAGGATTCGAGCCGCTACGGTTCCTGCCCAAGGGCAAGATCATCGTTTTAGGATTGGTTAGTACAAAAGTGCCGCAGTTGGAAACCATCGAAGAGTTGAAAAAGCGCATTGATCAGGCAAGCCAGTATGCACCTCTGGAACAAATTGCCATTAGCCCGCAATGTGGTTTTTCCTCGGATGTGGTCGGCAATTTGATCAGCGAGGATGATCAGAAACGAAAACTGGCGATGGTAGCGGAAACCAGCCGACAGGTATGGGGCTGATAATTTGCTGCCTAGGCAGATCTCACGTCTAAGATCACCATTCTTGCATCAATTTACAGTGAGGGGGCTTGACGGATGTGCCCCACAATGGGAGCTCAACGCGCATGAACAACAACGAAATCGAAAGTATTCGCCAGGCAATCCGCGATGTGCCCAATTTTCCAAAACCGGGGATTCTATTCAAAGATATCATGCCATTGCTTGGTAATGGTCCGCTGTTCGCCAAAACCATCAACATCTTAGCAGATCGTTATCGCGACCAGAGAATCGATACGGTTTTAGGGATTGAATCACGAGGTTTCATTGTCGGTGCGGCGCTTGCCTATACATTGAATGCCGGATTTAGCGCCGTTCGCAAACCTGGAAAGTTGCCTTACGATACTCATAGCGCGAGTTATGACTTGGAATATGGCACAGATTCCCTGGAGATCCACACCGATGCGATTCGGCCCAAGGCCCGCGTGGTGATTGCCGATGATCTAATTGCCACTGGCGGAACCGCTGCTGCGACCGCCGAATTGGTCTCGAGACTCGGCGCCAAGGTGGTGGAGTGCGCGTTCGTGATCGAACTTTCCTTTTTGAAGGGCCGGGATAAGCTGCGGCCCTATGATGTATTTTCGATTCTCCAGTACTACGACGAATAGCATGCAAGCGGCTGTTTTTGCGCGCTTTCGTTCCTTGACAACCCTCTGTCAACCTCGGTAGAGTGAACCCAGCTAGCGAGAGCCTAACTTCCGCTCTCTCGCATCTATTTGGGTTCATGCTGCCCGTCTGCAGTCTGGTTAGGAATACCTGATGAAACGTATCGAAGAAATGAGTCTCTGGGAGCGCCTGTACTTCCCCGAGGTGATTCGAGGCCTGACAATAACCGGTTACCGGTTCTGGCGTAACTTGATGGTTCACGCCCTGCAAAAACTCGGATTAGCAAAGAATGTTCAAGCATCTGTGACTGTGCAGTATCCCGAAGAACGATCGCCTTACCCTGATACCTTTCGCGGCCGCCACCGGCTGACTTTGAAAGATGACGATTCTGTGCAATGCACCGCTTGTTTTCTTTGCGCCACCGCGTGTCCTGCTGAGTGTATCTACATCGAAGCAGGAGAGTATCCTGACAAGTCGGTGGAAAAATTTCCGATCCGCTATGAGATCGATACCTTGAGGTGCATCTATTGCGGCTTCTGTGTCGAAGCTTGTCCCTGCGATGCGATCAGGATGGATTCGGGCACTCATCCGGGCAACTTGGGTCTTAGCCGGAAGGATTTTGTCGAAGACAAAGAAACTCTGATGCAGCGCTCCCGAGATCTGGCGGAAAAAGGCAAGGAAGGCCTCTATGAAGAATACGTAAAACCGTACCGCAATGTCTGAGAATCAATTATAGATCAACCGCAATAGCGCAGCGCAGCTTCCTAGGAGGTATCGTATGTCAGAGGGAAACAAGCAGATTGGTTCAAATCAAAATGGGATCACCACTCAGCCATTACCGGCATCGCACAAGCTTTATGTCCAAAGTCCGAGATTTTCGGATGTGCGAGTTGCCATGCGCGCGGTTCATTTATCGAGCAGCGGTAATGGGCATCTGAGCAACGGACACGGTGATCACAGCAACCCGCCGGTTACTATCTACGATACCTCCGGTCCTTACACCGATGTCAACGCCAACACTGAAATTAGAAAAGGTCTCCACCCGTTGAGATTGGATTGGATTCGGAGCCGCGATGTCGAAGAACTGGCGTCCAGCAGCTACCGCCCAGTAGGCGGCAAAAATGGTTCACACGGCGCCCAAACGGAACGATTCCCGGATGCCTCGCGCCGCCCGATTTTGCGCGCTAATCCCGGTTGCAACGTGTCGCAGATGCATTACGCGAGGAAAGGCATGATCACGCCGGAAATGGAGTACATTGCCATTCGCGAAAATCTCGGACGCGAGCGGGCCTTGGCAAATGGCGCTAACGGGACGGGACGTATCCATCGTGGCAATAGTTTCGGCGCATCGATTCCTGAATTCGTAACGCCGGAATTTGTCCGCGACGAGGTGGCGCGCGGGCGCGCAATCATTCCGGCCAATATCAATCACCCCGAGGCCGAACCGATGATCATCGGCCGCAATTTCCTGGTTAAGATTAACGCCAATATCGGTAACTCCGCGGTGGCGTCTTCGATCGAAGAGGAAGTTGAGAAAATGATCTGGGCAACCCGCTGGGGCGCAGACACGGTGATGGACTTATCCACCGGCGCCGACATTCACGAGACGCGGGAATGGATCTTACGCAACTCTCCGGTGCCGATTGGCACCGTGCCGATTTATCAGGCGTTGGAGAAAGTCGGCGGCAAGGCCGAGGA
>JAJONK010000233.1 GCA_021323355.1 Deltaproteobacteria bacterium | reverse complement strand
TTGAGTTTGAGAACCGGCCGATCATCGCCAGTTCGTTCGAGCAGGCCCTCATCGAGAAGCTGATAAATCATGTTGGTGACTGACTTGCGGTCAGTCCCCTTCATCAAAGAGTAGGTGGTGAGTTTGTCATGACCCCAGCGTCGCACCCGTTCGGTCTGGGCGCCCAGGAGCACGTCGACAATGTGTTCGGCGCCGAATTGCTGTCCTGCTCGAGCTACACAGGACAAAATCTTCTGTGCCGTAAGCGTCGCATCGGTTAAACCTTGGACCTCGCCGAAGCAGACGTCACAGGCGCCGCATTGGGCTTTGGAATAATCTTGGCCGAAGTATTCGGATAACGCTCGGTGCCGGCAATGAACACCCGTGCATAACCGGCGCATCTGTGCGAGGAGCTCGCGTGCTGCGGCGATGCTCTCTGGCGCCGGTTTGGATTCGGCAGCGCTCTTTTCGATCAGCGATTCCCAGCGGAGCACGTCGGCCGCCGAGTATAGGAGAACGCATTCCGCTTCCAAGCCGTCGCGCCCGGCGCGGCCGGTCTCCTGCTGATAGTGCTCGATGGATTTCGGCATGGCGGCGTGAATGACGCAGCGGACATCGCTACGATCGATCCCCATTCCGAAGGCGACCGTCGCCGCGACCACGTCCAACGTTTCTGAGGAAAACGCCTCCTGGGTATGGCGCCGAGCATCTGCGTCCATACCGGCATGGTAACAAGCCGCGCGCAAGCCGTTGGCCTTGAGCGCCTCGGCCATGGTCTCGGTGTCGTTCCTGCTCAGGCAGTAGACGATGGCCGCTTGCCCAGGATGACGCCGCAGCACTTCGAGCACCTGAGCCCGTGCATCGATGCGTGGAATGATCCGGTAGAGCAGGTTGGGACGATCGAAAGTGCCGACCAGCACCGCTGGCTTGCTGAGACGAAGCTGCTCGATAATGTCGGCGCGCACGCGCTGCGTGGCGGTCGCGGTGTATGCGTGAATGCTTGCCTGCGAAAAACGTGTCTTGATCTCAGCCAGCTGGCGATATTCCGGCCGGAAGTCGTGACCCCATTGGCTGATGCAGTGCGCTTCATCGATGGCGAAGGCGCGAACTTTGAGCGGCGCGATGAGCTGGAGAAATCGCGCCGTCAGTAGCCGTTCAGGCGCGACAAACACCAGCCGGTAGCGCCCGGCGGCGAGCTGCTCTTCGGTTTCCTGGACTGCGTGCAGAGGCATGCCGCTGTAGAGTGCCGCCGCCGCATAGCCGCACTCCCTCAGGCCATCGACCTGATCCTTCATCAAGGAGATAAGCGGCGAGACCACAATATCGGTGCGTTGGGCAAGGTCAGCCGGAACTTGATAGCACAACGACTTGCCGCCTCCTGTAGGCATGACGACCAGCGAATCGCGGCCATCAAGACCGGCCCGCATCGCTTCCTCCTGCAACGGTCGTAGCTCGGAGTATCCCCAGTAGCGGCGAATCGTGGCGAGGACGTCAGCTGTTGACCAGCTTCTGGACCGGTTCATGTTCTTTCGCACCGCAGTGGAGATCCCTGGAGAGGGGCTAAAGAACTTCCGAAAAATCAATCTCTGGTACTAAAAGCATTCGGGGAGAATGGACAGGTTTTATCAAACTCAAAGAATCGTCGCCAATGAGATGTCGTTGGTGCGTTATTTGATCAGGCCTAATATCCTGTCCCTTAAATTGCAACTTGCTGAAAGACTCTGTTTGCAGGCTGCTCAAAAGACCTCACAGGCAAGGCGCGCGACGTTCGATGAGCTGAGGCGTACGCTTCGGTACGTTGAAGGAGTCGGACGAGCGCAACGAGCATATGAATCTTTTCAGCAGGCTGTTAGATCCCTTCACCCATGCCTCTTTGGGTGCCTTGAATCGGCGTGCGATTCCATTCGAGAGCGCCTTCGATTTTTCGCGGCAAGGGTGGTTTGCGCGAGGTCATGAACTGCACGAACTCTTCTTTGCTCGGAAATAGCAGGCGCGTGTTTTTTTGCTTTTCATCGCCCAGAGTTGAAACCGCTTCGCGATAATCATGGCCGGGATAAACCCGAATCTCATCGCCAAGAGCGCGCAGCTTGCGCAAGCTCTCATATTGTTGTTCGGCGCTGCCGCCGGGTAAGTCGGTTCTGCCGCAGCCGCCGATGAGGAGCGTATCACCGGTAAAAATACGGTCGCGGCATAAAAGGCACATGGCGTCTTGAGTGTGTCCGGGAGTGTAGATCACTTTGATCGACTGGCTGCCGAAAGAAATGACGTCTCCATCTTTGACCGCCACGTCGATGTAGGGCGCATCGGTGGCTTCGTGCATGATCACCTTGATGCCATGCTTCTCGCGCAGCACCTTGCACGCAGAGTTATGATCGGCATGGGTATGGGTATCGATCGCGTAAAGCAGTTCCGAGGAAAAAAATTTAGCCAGCTCGATGTACTCGTCGGCCTTGTCGAGCTCCGGATCGATGACGACGCATTTTTTTTTCTCAGGACAGCACAGGAGATAGGACAGGCACCCGCTCGACCGGATCTGCTCGAAAATGATATTACCTGCGCTCATGGTCGGCCGGTCAGTTAGCAGGAACAGGAATGATGGTTTCTTTTTCCATGTTGTATCGGCTGCGGTGGATCTTATCTAAATCATAGCTTAGAAAACGAAAGACCACGCCAGGTCCTTCGACCGCATGGGTCGAATGAATTTCGCCGGGCAGATAGGGTTTGACCGTGCCGGGGGATAGCCGATGGAGTTCATCTTTTTCAATAATTGCTCTGCCTGGTTGTGAACCGTCGTCGGTGCGTTTGTATTTAGTGATTTCAGTGAGACCGCTGAAGGCCCCATAAACAACCCAGCATGGGCCATGGTCGTGCGGCGTATTGCCATGTCCTGGTTGGTGCACATGGCCCATTTGGATGAATCCGTGCTCGATGTCTCGATAGAGCTCGCGCGACGGCTTGCCCTCTCGAATGATCTGCGCCATCCAAGGATCGTCGGCGCTGGTGCTGGCAAACAACTTTTCCATCAACGCGGCTATCTTGTGGGGCAGCTGGGGATCTTTGCCATCGCCCCAAACGGCGCGAACCTCGGCGATGTATCTGTCAAACGAGCTCTCCGCTTTTCGTTCTTGTACCGCCATTGGGCACCTCCTTTGAATTTCATCTTTACCATGTTCCGTAAGGAATCGTCTAGCACATGAGAAGAATGGCGTTACTAGCCGCTGGCAATTGGATGACTAGAGACCTCATCCACCTGCGTGCGCCGCCCGCAATCAGGTTATTTTACCCTGATTGACAGCATCAGGTTAACTCTGGTAGCACTTAAAAAATTCCCGAAAAATCATGTCGATCGAACCACAAGAGCTCCGGCGCGTCATGGGCCATTTTGCCACTGGCGTTACCGTGATTACGACCCAAGATAAAGACGGAAATCCAAACGGACTCACAGCCAACGCTTTCATGTCGCTATCACTGAATCCACCGCTGGTCTTGATCAGCGTTGACAAAAGCGCGCAGTGCTATGCGTGCTTCAACTTGCAGAACGGTTTCACGGTAAATTTTCTCAGCGAAGATCAGGAAGAGGTGTCGCGTCGTTTTGCGACCAAGGGGATTGATAAGTTTGCCGGCCTGCAGTGGCACTCCGGCCAGAACGGGGCAGCGATTCTCGATGCGGCGCTCGGCTATGTGGAGTGCAAAATTACTCAGTGCTACGACGGCGGCGATCATACCATCGTTGTCGGCGAAATCGTCAACGCCAATGCCACGGACGGACGGCCACTGCTTTTTTTCAAAGGAAAGTACCAGCGCCTGCCTGATTCTTAGCTTCAGCTCCGGCGATTCCTCGTCATTGGAAAGCCCTGGCCACCGAGCAATCATGCTCGGCGGCCATCTGCAGAAATGATTGATTACAGTCTGAGCGCACGATCGCCTTGATAAGCTGCACCCAAAATTTCGTCAGCGTCGATTGCAAAGGAGTTATCTCCACCGATCGGCGTGTTCATCGAAATAACCGCTCTGCTATCGCTGGACAACCGAACACATTCAAGCCTAGAAATGACTCGTATCAAGCAGCCGTTGTTCTCAAGAACAAGTTCTTGGAGGTAAGAGATGACCCAGGTAGTGGGGCGACCAACACCGCGCATCGAGGGTGAGTTAAAGGTTACCGGAAGGGCGCTTTACAGCGCTGACGTGAATCTGCCGGACATTCTTTGGGGCAAGGTTTTGCGAAGCCCGATTTCGTCCGGTCGGATTACCAAGATCGACACCGAAAAGGCGCGCCAGGTGCCGGGCGTTAAAGCGGTGATTACCGGAGAGGATGTAACTGGATTGAGAATCGGCAGGTGCATCTACGATAACCCGGTTCTGGCGGATGGATTGGTGCGCTTCATCGGCGAAAAAGTTGCGGCGGTCGCCGCTGAAACCAGACTCGCGGCGGAGCAGGCGCTCGAATTGATCGAAGTTGAATACGATGAAATGGAACCGTTGCTCGATCCGCTCGCGGCAATAGAAGATGATGCGCCGATTCTTCATCCCGACCTGCTTTCCTATAAAGGCCTTCCTGTACCGGTGGAAAAGGTCAGCAACGTGTTTGCTTACCTAAAATGGGGCAAGGGCGATATCGAAGCCGGTTTCAGACAGGCGGACGTGATCGTCGAAAACACCTTCACAACCCAAGTCACTCACCAATCCTATCTCGAGCCCCATGCTTGCGTCGTCAGTGCCGATCCAAGTGGCGGCGCCAAGATTTGGTCGTGCAGCAAGACACCGTTTGCGGTTCGCAACCAGCTGTCCAATTGTACCGGTATCGATAAGGAAAAGCTGGTGTTCCATCCGATGCATATCGGTGGCGACTTTGGTGGCAAGGGCGGGTTCATGGATGGGCGAAGAACTCACTGCCGGTAATCCGCGTCATGCCGCGATCATCAGGGCCAGAACCGGCGTGAAAAAAGATGGCGCCATCGTCGCTCATCATCTGGATTTCATATTCGACAGCGGCGCTTACGGATCGATGAAGCCGGCAGGGTATTTGATCGGCGCGTCGACTTGCGCCGGTCCCTACAAGATTGCCAACTGTTTGATCGAAGAACGTATGGTTTACACCAATAAAATCCCCTGCGGGCACATGCGCGCCCCTGGCGACCCTCAGGGATTTTTCGCCAACGAAAGCCAGATGGATGAGGTGGCGCGCAAGCTCGGCATGGATCCGGCCGAGTTTAAGCGCAAAAATTTGATG
>JAJONK010000232.1 GCA_021323355.1 Deltaproteobacteria bacterium | reverse complement strand
TCAATGTTGCAAAGAAAACCGTCCACTCGATCGCTGCGACACATTTTCAGGTAAAGCCGCCGAGCAATGAAGCGCCGCGCTCCTGGAAACAGATTCGCCAGCTCATGGAGACAAGCGAACTGGCCCAAGAGGTCAAAGAAACCAGCGTCAAGATCTTCCACCGTTTGGCCGAGGCCGAGGGAAAAATCCACGGAGTACCTACGGAAGAAGTTCATTTTCACGAAGTGGGAGCAACCGATTCGATCGTCGACATCGTCGCAGCTGCAGTCGGCTTTCACGAGCTGAAGATCGACGCTGTGCATTTTTCCAAAGTACCGCTGGGACGCGGTTTGACGCACAGCGGCCATGGTCCGTTGCCGGTGCCGGGTCCTGCGACTCTGGAGCTGCTGAAAGGCATTCCGGTTCAGTGGACTGCGCTCGAAGGCGAAACCGTCACTCCCACGGGAGCCGCGATCATGTCCGTGCTAGGGACCAGCTTTGGCGAACAACCCAGCATGACAGTGGAAAAGATCGGTTACGGCGCCGGACAAAAAGAATGGCCCGATCGTCCGAATCTATTTCGGCTTGTCCTCGGCGCCAGCATCGACTGGCGGCAAGAAGAAATGCTCGTCATCGAAACCAACATCGACGACATGAACCCGCAGTTTTTCGAGCATGTCATGGATCGGCTATTCGAGGCCGGCGCTCGAGATGTCTTTTTCTCGCCGATCCAAATGAAGAAAAACCGTCCCGCCGTGCTGGTGCGAGTTATCGCTGAGCCGCGCGATCGGGACAGGCTGGCAAGGATACTATTTGAGGAAACAACAAGCATTGGCCTACGCTATCATTCCGTGGGACGCATAATCCTCAACAGAACCGCGGCAACGATCAAAACACGTTTTGGCGATGTGAAGGTAAAAATCTTTCAGGAACCCGGCGGCGAAAAGCGCATCAGCCCTGAATACGACGATTTAAAACGGATCGCCATCGAGAAAAAAATCCCGCTCAACGTCCTGCGGGACGAGATTGTAAAAAGCTTCAAGGATTAACGATACCATGCCTATCGGCAAATGTGACGGCGTGCTCGACTCGGGCTCGGGAAGATACTCGCGTGGGCATCGGATAGTACCATCAAGAGGCTGTTCTCTATCGTGGAATCATGAGAGGGAATGAGAACAAGGCCACTTCATCCATCCGAGCTTCCCGGCCCGTTTGGAAATTAGGCCATCACCTAAGTGGTCGCTCACATAACACCGAATCTATGATCCGGAGATCAAATTGCTCCGCAAAAGAGTACGCGGCTTTATTGTAAGCATCTTCAGATGCGGCTACGAACGGCAATTCTCCAGCACATCTCACTGCAGTGAGTGTCGAAAGAGCTTCACGGTTGGTCTCCGCCGCCAGCGGTACGCCGCTTTCCAGCCGGTTCAAAACGTAACCAAGAACGCGCAGACCTTTGCAGCGGGCGTGTTCGAGCGTCAGCAACAGATGATTGATCATACCGAGACGATTGGCGGCAATTACGATAACCGGAAGTTTGAGAACTCTGGCCAAGTCGGCGTAGGTATAGCTGGGTAATAGCGGCACCATTAGTCCGCCAGCCCCTTCAACAAGAGTGATGTCGTGGCCTGAACTGATCTCGTCATAAACATCCATCAATCTGTCGACTTCCAGTGTGATGCCTTGGCGTTGTGCCGCCACACTGGGCGCCAGCGGTTCACGCAATTGATAAGGACATATTTTGTCCAGCGGATCTTGAGAGGCGGACGCCTCTTTCAAAAGAATGGCGTCTTCGGGATAAAGTCTACCTTGTCGTTCAGCGCAGCCGCTTTCCGCCGGCTTCATCACGCCGACCCGGTATCCGGACTCACGCAGAAGGGCCGCCAGCTTGCACGCGAAGAAGGTTTTGCCGACGCCGGTGTCTGTGCCGGTGATGAAAACTCCCTTTCCCATCAGTTTTCCGTCACGGCGCGAATAGACTCGTAAACCGTATCCAAAAGTAAAGCGAGCTCGGCATCCGTAACCGATAGCGGTGGCATCAATATGATGATGTCTGCCAGGGGTCGGATCATGACATTGCGTTTGCGCGCTTCCATGATCACTTTGTGACCAATGCGCTTCTCAGCGGGATAACTTTTGCGGCTGGCCTTTTCCTCGACCAGCTCGATGCCGACCATGAAACCCCATTGCCGCACATCGCTAACGTGCGCCATTGGCAGAAACTCTTCTTCGAGCCGCTTGTTTAGATACGAGATTCTCGGCTGCATGTTGTCGACGATGTTTTCTCTCTGGAATAACTCGAGATTCGCAAGCGCCGTCGCACAACCGAGCGGATTGCCCGTGTAAGTATGGCCGTGAAAGAAGGTTTTATAATCTTTGTAGTCACCTAAGAAGGCCCCAAAGACTTGTTCGCTGGTTAATGTCGCTGCCAGTGGCAGGTAGCCGCCGGTGATTCCTTTGGCAAGACAGACAATGTCGGGCCTTACTCCCGCGTGATCGGATGCGAACATCTTTCCGGTGCGACCAAAACCCGTCGCTACTTCATCGAGAACCAACAGAATTCCGTAGCGCCGACAGATTTCATCGAGAGCTTGCAAATATTCCACGGGGTGGGCCCACATCCCCGCGGCTCCCTGCATAAGCGGCTCCACGACCAGAGCGGCCAGCGTATCTTTATTCTCCTTGATTTTTTTGTCCGCCTCATCGATAGCCGCATTAACCGCCTCATCCGCGCTCATTTCCTGGTAGTAGCGAAAGACATGCGGCGGCGTGATTCGCACCACCGGAAACAGCAGGCTCTTGTGATAACGATGAAAGGTTTCAGAATAGCCCATGCTCATGGAGCCGATGGTATCGCCGTGGTACGACTCGGCCAGAGTCGCAATCAGGGTGCGCTTGGCTTGTCCTTTTATTTGCCAGTACTGGATCGCCATTTTGAGAGCCACTTCGACTGCCGTGGCGCCACTGTCGGAATAGAAAACCCGCTGCAGTCCTGGAGGAGCCACTTCGATGAGCTTTTGCGCCAACTCAATGCCGGGCACATGGCTCAGGCCAAGAAATGTCGAATGGGAAATGCGGTCGAGCTGGCCGCGTATGGCATCGTCGAGCTCTTTTTTGCGGTGCCCGTGAACGTTGCACCAAAGTGATGAAACTCCATCGAAATACCTGCGGCCGTTAATGTCGATCAGGTAATGCCCTTCGCCTTGGCTGATAATGCAAGGCTCCTCACGGATCCAATCCTGCATTTGCGTGAACGGATGCCAGAGATAGCTATGATCCAACTGCTTGAGGTTGTCGTAGTATAGAGTCATTGCGGCGTGATCGCTAATGAACCGCTGCGAATGCCGCGAGCGCTCGATCTATCTGATCCGATGTGTGTGTCGCCATAAGCGTGATCCGCAACCGCGACGTTCCTGGCGGCACCGTCGGTGGACGGATGCCCTGAGCAAAAATACCGCGATCGAGCAATCGATCCGAAAGGCGCATACACTCATCGGCATCGCCGATCATCAGCGGCAAGATCTGGCTTCGGCTGTCACCCAGCGAATATCCTAATCTCGCCAAGCCGTCTCGCACTCGCGCGCAATTATCGCGCAACACGCGCCGCCTCTCGGGCTCATGCTTGATCAATTCAAGAGCGGCAACGCCCATCGCCATGACAACAGGCGGCAGCGATGTTGTAAATATAAAACTGCGGCAACGATTAATCAGCAGCTCACGCAGCGCCACGCTACCCGCGACGTATGCACCAAACCCTCCCAGCGCTTTGCCGAGAGTTCCCATCTGCACGAGCACGCGCTCGCCTAGCCGCCATTGTGAAACGAGGCCAGCGCCGTCCGGTTCGTACACGCCCGTGGCATGCGCCTCATCGACCATGGTCATGGCATCGTATCTTTCCGACAGCTCGACAATCTGTTTCAGCGGCGCTTCGTCCCCGTCCATGCTGAAAAGCGATTCGGTGACGATCAACTTACGCGAGCTGCGCGGCGCGTGTTTCAGGCCATCTTCCAGTTGATCGACATCGCAATGCCTGTATACGACGATTTTCGCCCGCGATAGGCGGCAACCGTCGATGATGCTGGCATGATTGAGCGCATCGCTGAAAACCACATCGCCATCGCCGATCAAAGTCGGGATGATCCCTGTGTTGGCCTGGAAGCCGGAATTGAAGACTAATGCCGCCTCGGTCCCCTTCAATTGAGCAAGCTTGATTTCAAGCTCTTCATGCAGAGTCATGTTCCCGGAAATCAGACGCGAGGCGCCCGACCCGCAGCCGTAACGGCCGATCGCATCCGTTGCGGCTTTGCTCAGGGCCGGGTGATTGGCCAATCCCAGATAGTTGTTTGACGAGAAGTTTAACACTTCGCGCCCATCGACCATCAAAGTCGGGCCTTGCTCGCCCTTTACAGACCGAAGACGGCGAAATAGCGACGCCGATTTGAGAGCTTGCAGTTCGTCCTGGATGAATCGCGGCATCATTTGGTGTGAACTAATAATACAGAGGTACTGTCACCGCAAGACGAGATCGTGATGGATCGGTCGGCAGTTGATTGAAACCACGGTAGAGACGTTCACGCAGCCGACAAGCTCTGTAGCTTCCGCTTAACCAGTTTCAGCTCGGAAGCAAAACGATGGTACTCTTGTTCGCGCTCGTCATTGTCGCGCTGTCGAAGAATGGCAGATGGATGAATGGTGACAAAAGTAAGTTTACCGAGAACGGAGTCGATGAACTTGCCGCGCTCTTTCATGATCGCTACAGACTTTCCGATAACCGACTGTGCGGCCGTAGCCCCGAGGCAGACAAGAATCTCGGGCTCCACTACTTCTATTTCGACCTCGAGCCATGGCCTGCATGCAACAACCTGGCGAACAGAAGGCTTCTGATGCAGGCGCCGCTTGCCACGCCAGATCCACTTAAAGTGCTTCACCGCATTGGTCACGTAAACTTCATCGCGGGAAATTCGCGCGTCTTCCAGCGCCCGGTCAAGCATGCGGCCGGCTGGCCCTACGAAGGGTTCACCTGCCGGCTGGCCCTACGAAGGGTTCACCTTTTTGATCTTCTATGTCGCCAGGCTGCTCACCCACCAGCATCACACTTGCATGGCCGGGCCCATCGCCAAAGACCGTCTGGGTAGCATTGAGGTAGAGATCACATCCCTTGCACGATTTTGCCGCCTGCCGGAGAGATTCAAGCGAACGGCTTCGAGGCAAGAAATCCTCAGCCGAAATGTTCTCAGCCCTTTGGATCACCACATTAAAGCCTAGCACTTGCATGGTTTGAGTCTATAGCTGGCGCGCACAATTTCGTCGCACATAAATGGCGGTGATTGCGCCAATTTGCCCCGGCAACACGCGCCTAGTTTGCTACTTTCGCTCGGACTGGATTAAACTCATCTGACAAACTGAGTTGAATACAAAGATAAATGGCCAAACCCAAAACATTTTACGCCTGTCAGAGCTGCGGCTTTCGAGCGCCCAAGTGGCTGGGCAAATGTCCCGACTGCAATCAATGGA
>JAJONK010000231.1 GCA_021323355.1 Deltaproteobacteria bacterium | reverse complement strand
GGAACAATATCGCTACCGCCCGACCCACCGGTCTGGTAAGAGGAAACTAGTAGGTCCGTCATTTTTACGGATAGGAATTCTTGCTGCTCTGTACCGGCCTTCCGGCAAACCAGGGTTCCTTCTCCAATGTGCTCACCCGTCGCGCACGCGAGCATGAGCTTTGGGCTTGCCTTACTAACCCTCATCACAAAATGGAAATCCTGCATAACAACTTTGCCGGCACCTCCTCCACCGCCGCCCGTATGTGTACCAGAGTTGGTCTCGCCCCACGAGAAAGACTCTACATCAATCTCCCCTTTGTGCTTGTGGTCCGTTGACTCTCCATCAATGCCCTTGAGTTTCAGAAAATAATCTACTGCCGCCATATGACCTCCATCAAACGTGAAAGTTGAAAGTTGTTATGCCGCTATCCACCTCTGGTTAGGTTTATACTTCCCTTACTTCCTGGCCGAACCCGGCAACTCGGCAACTAACCGCAACGAAACAGTTAGCTCATCCAATTGGAAATGAGGCCTCAGGAATGCAATGGCGCGATAGACACCAGGCTTGCCTGGCACCTCAGCCACTTCCACACGCGCCTCTCGCAACGGGTATTGGGCTTTAACGGTTGCCGACGCGTTATCATCTTCGGTCACGTAATTCATGATCCAGCGATTAAGAAATTTTTCACAATCAGTGCGCGACATGAAGCTGCCGATCTTATCCCGCATCATCGATTTCAGGTAGTGAGCAAAGCGCGACACGGCCATCATGTATTGCAACTGAGTCGAGAGCCGAGCATTAGCATTGGCCGAGTCGGTGTCGTATTTCTTTGCCTTCTGGCAGGACTGGGCACCAAAAAATGCTGCGTAATCTGTCCCCTTGCAGTGCACGAGCGGAATTAATCCCAGATCCGAAAGTTCTTTTTCGCGGCGGTCGGTAATGCCGATCTCCGTGGGACACTTCAACGCTATTTCGCCTTCGTCGGTGCTAAACGTATGAGTCGGCAAACCCTCGACGAGACCGCCTCCCTCCACTCCACGGATCGCGGCACACCATCCGTGCTTGGCAAAAGAATCTGTCAATCGCGCCCCGAACGAGTATGCGGCATTGCTCCAGAGGTATTTGCTGTGGTCCTTGCCGTCGACCTCTTCCTTAAAGTTAAAAGACTCCACCGGCACTGTTTCAGGGCCGTAAGGAAGCCGCGCCAATGTGCGCGGCAATGTGAGTCCCACGTATCGCGAGTCTTCCGACTCGCGAAACGATTTCCATTTGGCATACTCCACGGTATCGAAAATTTTCGCCAAATCTCGCGGCCCAGTCAGATCGGTATAGCTATCGAGATTGAGAAGGCCCGGCGAGGCAGCGGCGATAAACGGAGCGTGAGCCCCCGCCGCGACGTGCGAAACCTGTTCCAGGAGCGACAGATCTTGAGGATGCCGGCCAAACTCATAATCACCGATGAGCGCGCCGAACGGCGCGCCGCCAAACGTCCCGTATTCATCTTCGTAAACCTTTTTGAAAAGAGCGCTCTGATCGAACTCAGCGGCTCGTTCGAGGTCTTTACGGAGATCGTCTTTGGAAACGTTCATGACTCGGATCTTCATCATCGTGCCGGTCTCACTCTGGTGGACTAGATAGTGAAGCCCGCGCCATGACCCTTCGAGCTTCTGAAATTCCGGCGCATGCATGACTTCATTGAGCTGAGCCGAGATTGCCTCGTCCAACGCCGCGATCCTGGCGGCAATGGCAGTTTCAAGATCCTTCTTGACGACCACAGCGCCATCTAGAACCTGCTGGACAAATTCTCCGATAAGATCCTTGGCCCGGGAGCGTTCGGTGTCGCTGCGGGCGATCCGACTTTCGGCAACGATTGTATCTAAAAGACTGCCTTCTTTTTGTACTTCTTCGGCGATGGACAGCTTAGCTTTTGCTTGACTTCTTTCTGCCATTTTACTTCTCCTTGCTAACGGAGTCCTTCTCACCCTCGGCAACAGCCGGTCCGGCTTCTTTACTTAATTTTTGTAGAGCATCCGTATTCTGGATAACTTCATCCATGAGTTCCACCAAGCGGTCGTTGCCATCCATCTTGGCCATTAGATCGGAAAGCTTTTTCCGAGCCTCAGCCAGCTTTCTCAGAGGCTCCACCTGGTTGACCACCTGCTCCGGCTGAAAATCGTCCATGCTGTTGAAACGAAGCTCGACTCCGAGCTTGCTATCGTCATCTGCCAGTTTGTTATCCACCCGGTAGGCCAAGCGCGGCTTCATGCCTTTTAAGACGGCGTCGAAGTTATCGCGGTCGATCTCGACAAACTTTCGATCCTTGAGTGGAGGAAGCGCCTCATCGGGTCTTCCCGATAGATCCGATAGTACGCCGACCACAAACGGAAGCTCCTTTAGCTGAATAGCGTCGCCGACTTCGACATCGTAGGTGATGTGCACCCGTGGCGGTCGTACACGACCCAGCTTGCTTTGTATACTTTCTCTCGCCATAACTCCTCCTTAATTTTTTGCGCTCAACAGTGGAGCCGACCTGCCATCGATGATAAGTCAAAGTCTCCGGTAACCGTACAACCTGGCGCGAAACTACTCCGGGCTTGCAAGCAGTGTCAAGTGGTATCTCGGTCCTTAATCCCCAGTGTGTCACGCAGCTGATTGAGCACGTCTTGATTGCTGACAACCTCGCCGAGCCACTGGTCCAGGGGCATCTTGGTCCATCGTACGGCGCGTTCAAGCAGATAGGTAACCGGATGCTGGGCTTCAACCCGCTTCAAATAGGCAGCGAGCACGGCTAAGCGCTGAAACGCCTCTTCGCGGTTGCGCGGCTCGCCGGCCCAACTGGTGTTTCCGGATACTGCTACGGGGCTTCCGTTATCATGGGTGGTGCCTGTATTCATGGCTATAGTCTCTGGGGTTGGAGAGATCGGCCCCTTTACCATCGTGCTGTCGGATTCTGGCTTATAGGTAGGATCTTCCTCTCTCTTCTTTTTGAGAATGCCGCTGACAACCTGATGACAATCATCAATGGAGTTTCTTATCTTAATTAAGCTAGGAGCGTCCGGTCCGAACTTTTCGTCGACAGTCTTCTCGAGCCGGCTTAACTGTTCTTTGCTTTGAGATAGATCCTCGAATAGGCTCTCAAAATGCCCGCGTTCCGTCGCTTTAACGGAGTTTTCGAAGTGCTCACCGGTGATTTTCCCATCGGCAATGGCTGCCTGCATTGCCTCTGGGTTTTGCCGTCCTAAGTTATCCACCTTGCGCGATTCGTCCCAGTGATTCCACGCGTACGGCGGATTTCCGCCCGTCAAGGCGACTTCCCGGATAGCCGCCGGTAATTTTTCATTCAGCCAATTCAGTGGACCGGCACGAAACTCCAGGTCGCCGTCTTCGATCTCGGGATAAAGCCCGTCCCAGAACTGCTCGTGCAACTCGTGCAACAAATTAAGACCCGCGTTTAGACCTGCGAAGCCATCTCGTTTGGTAAGAGCTTCCACCAGCCACGCACCGATTTGTAAATCCTTGCATTTCGTTCCAATGGCTTCTGTAGAAATATTGATCACCGCACGCCAGTCGGCGACCTTCGCTTCCCTCTGCCAATCGCCTTTGTTTAGGTCGTCATCGGCGCGCCGAGCCTCCTGGATGGCGTCGTAAACGCCGGCATAACGCACCGACTCACCTGCTGGATTATTACCAGGAATGGGTGCAAGCAAAGCTTCGAGGTCCAAGACTGCGGAGGAGGGCATAAGAAAGTCTCCTTAATAGACTTCCGTCACATACTCCGAAGCAACTCAACTCTCAACTGCGAAAATAGCAATCGCTACGCCAGTTATGACGAAATGTAGAATCCACTAAATCGCTCGTTTCTCACCGCAAAAATAGATGATCAGGAAAATTTCACGTCCGGCATGTACACCAGCAGATACACTAAGCGTACCGATTGTTTACACTGGCGGTTGCAATTAGTTAGCGGCACAGTCTCAGCGATAAGATACATCGCCGGCTACTCCTTCACGGCTATCAATTCGAGCTTCAACTCCGGAAATTCGTCCGGCAAATACAACGCTAATCTTCTCGCCTTAGAAATCGTCTCCCACCAGCGGCCCTGGGTATGCAGATGAAAATATTTGAATCCCGGTTTGATCGGAATCGAGCTCGGCGGAATCGGTTCGTGGGCAAGCACGACTCCGGGAACGGCCCTTCCAATGAGCGCGCCGACCTCATCCGGGGAGCTGATCTTTGACTGCGAGGGCACCCCCTCGATCAATCTCGCGGGCGCCACCTGAGCATTGGCGGCAAGATAGAACTGAGCGTTCTTCAGCAGTCGGTCGTCGTTAATTTGACCGACGTACCAAAGCTCCGGCGTTTTTTCCAAAGGGATGATGACGTATTTGGCGGGAATGATCGTTTCAAGAAGAAAGCGAATTTTTGTTTCCAGCTCGTTGAACGTCTCAAAGATATCTTCATGATCGTAACGCGGCACGTCTCTGGCGTCTGCCTGAAGAGCGAACGTGCTAAGCTGCCCGACCAGTTGCACCAGGAACAAATAGAGTTGCTCAGGGTGATGATTAGGTGATGCGTTGAAGTGCGCTAGAACCGGAACGTAGGAATTGACTGTGTGCAACAGCCAGAAGTTGGCAATGTCGGAAGAGCCGAACTCGGTGATATGGCGACGTTGTTGCGAAAGCGCAGTGCTCTTCGCGGCCAGGACTTCAAGAATACGGTGAAGGATGCCGATCAACGAATCCGAAGCGGAAATAGCGATGGATGGCGCGACATACGATTCGTTAAGCGTGACCACCCCGGAAGCAGTGCGTCCCAGCTGGGCGATTTTTATCCAAACTTTGCCCACCGGGATCTCACATTCGTTTCCATCCGTGGTTTCATCGGAAACCCGAACTGTCTCCATCTGATATCGCCGTGCTCGACCAGCCGATCCATTTTCCAGGTGAAAATTGATCGAGTCCGCCTGTCGAGCTGGAATCGTCAGATAAACATCGAGTGACTCCGCCGATGCCGGAAATAGATCTTTGACCGACCGAACTTCTGGAGCAAAGTCCTCATCGGGAATCTGCACCGGCAGTCCGTCAGGCATGATGCCACTACACCGGTATAACGTAAAAAAGCCGTTGGGCAATCCGGCACGGTCTACCTCCAACTCGGATACTCCCCAGAGGTACGGCGCGAGGGGTTTTATCCGAAAATTGAGCAGGCTTTCGTAATAACGGTCGGCCTGCTGAAACAGATGCGGTGTTAAAAAGAGACCCTCGCTCCATACCACACTTCGCGCTCGGCTCATCTAATGGACTCCTACAACTAAGAACTTCGGACAATTGTAAATGGTGGTTCGGCCCGAAACGGTGGTTCGGGGCGAAAAGTGGTGGGACTGAGTGCGTCAAACCGCAACCGTGATAAATATTGCAAGAATCCCTCGGTAAAAGGGAAGCTTTGATCGAGAAGCCTTCGCGAGACCCAGCGCCCGCCCTGTCGAGTCAGAAAGGCGTTAGCCGATTGATTGACAAAGTTCATGATCTTGCCCCCCTTGGACCCAGGATCAAAATCTCTGATCTCGAGGAGCAGGCCTTCCCATTGTTGCTGAAGGTACTTGCTCGACTCCGTCAACATCCCGCGCCACGCCAAGGAGAGGGGACGTGACAACAACATCCAGAAGAGCCGGTCCGTTTCTTCCGGAGCGCCAATTGAATTTCGCAACATTGAGAGCGCCCATGTCGCACGCAGGATAGGGTGGGTCGCTTTGGCGCTCGGTTCACCCTCTTCAAAGGCTTTCTGCGACGACTTGAAACTTTTTTCAAAGGTAGTGATTTCGCCTCGCAACTGCCCGACCGCTTCCAGGTAGATTGCCAGGTATCCTCCTGCTTCTGTTTCCGCGTTTGCAGGTTTATCGTTGCTCTTGGCGGATTTCTGGGCGTGCGCAACTTTTGTCTTCAGGGCTACGAATTGTTTCAACGTCGACGCCCACGCCGGAAGCTCGTTACGCTGCCAGGCATCGCCGAGAATAACGCTCAGATTGGCATTAGCCTCGTCGATCACTTTTATGTAAGGCGAGTCTGCGGCGGAAACTAAATTGACCAGTTCGCGATTCATCTGGGTATGGATAGGAACTTTTTCCGGCTGTGAAAAAGCCGACAAAAACTCTCCCCATTGCCGCAAAGCTCGGCTTCGATAACTAGCTTCAAATCCTTTCACCGAATCACTGACCTCGGCCTGGTCGGCAGCCAATTTTTTCAGGCCTGAAATAAGCGGATCGATTCCCTCCTGCCAGGCACGTGCTGTGTAGGCTGACTCCACCTCCAGCGGTACACTGACACCCCAAAAGGCGGTTGCACGCACCGGCTGAAACTGTGCTTTAGCGGACTCGATAATCGACTCCTCCTTCAGATTACCCCGACCTAACCACTCCTTTATTCTTTGGATGTCTTTTAGCCGGGTTTCAACGAACACGTCCGAATCTGATTGCCAAAGCAAATACGATTCATGGGTCCGGCGAAAACGTTCGATCTCAACGTCACCGCCTTTTAACTCGGGGTCAGCTATAGACAACATAACCCGGTAACTCAACGGATTCGCATTGTGCAAATCACCGCATGAGCTACTCTGCTCACACCTTGCCATGAGAAGAGCTCGTTGGGTGATGGCGCCAACCACCATAGATGCGCCGGAACCCTTCGCAAGGGCTTGATCGATATGGTTTTCAAGTGGATTAATGACCTTGGCAGTGAATGCCGGCAGAAATCGTTGCTGCAGCGCTGTCGTGATGCGAGGCGTTTGCCTCAGGCCAAAATTAGAGGCAATCCGTTTCCATTTCGGCTGTACACCAAGCGAAGAAATGTTTTGCCGGCAATTATCGAGCGGTCGTAAGGCGTCTCCAATAGAAACCCGCAATGCCGCCAAACTCGTACAAGGTGTCACATCCAAATTAGTGAGTGCCATCCAATTGTTCGTAAACGACACTGTAAAAGCGATGCACAGGATCAGCGATACAGCCAACACCGCGATTAGACCGGCAGCCCAACGAAGGCGGTGGCGCTCGCGGCCCACCGCGCTGCGAATGGCAAGATTACGGTCGCTAGGAAGGATTGTGGAATAGAGATCGCGCAAAAAGAAATCTCGGGTTGTGCTTGCCGCTTGTGGATGAACATACCTGGAGCCAAGCAGGCGTGAAAGACGCGACGTCGCTGGTCCTGATTGGCGGCCACTGGTAAGAAAAAACCCTCGCAAGAAAGGAACGTCGCGGTACGAACTCGGCCGAAACAGAACATCTACAAAAGCTTTCAACGGGACTTGCAAGCTCTTCAGCTCAGCCGGAAAGAGAAACATTCGTTGCACCGCAGTTTCCTGCTCTTCTTCGACGATCTGCGCCAGCCGGATACGCTCGACCCTCTCACAGATCCGATGGAACGCCCTGTCAAAAAATCGCGCCGGATCCGAGTGATTGATGGGGTCCGGATTCACCTCGCCGGCAGCCTGGGCATTGGCTTTGTCCGGCAGTCCGGCCCAGAACTCATTGAAGCCAACTATCAGATCGCACTTAGTCACCGTGAGATAAACCGGGAACTTAACTCCGAGCCATTGAGAAATCTCATCTAGACGCTCGCGCGCATGAGCCGCCTGTTCCTTGAGCTTCTCAACCGGGGCTGAAGCCAGCGAATCAGCCGATACCGCAACGATAACGCCGTTGATCGGCTCTCGCCGCCGATTATTTTTGAGCAAGTTCAACAGTTCTTGCCATTCGGTAGCCGTTTCGCTTTGCTTGGCCTGATGCAGATACTGTCCCGCCACATCAAGAACCACAAGCTTATCAAAAAACCACCAATCGCAATTTTGTGTCGGACCTTCAGAGCCAGCGGTTACTACGGAAGATTGCGGCGCCCCACCTTTTATCAAAGCTGACTTTCCACAACCTGACTCGCCGATGACGGCAACCCACGCCAACGCATCGAGTGCATCATCTCCCGTTTTTTGAAGCTTCGACTGTCGCAAGGAACGTACGACTTCAGTCCATTTGCGTTTCAAATCCTCTAGGTTGTTTTTGCGGCCGCGTCCGAGACTCGCTTCTCTTTCTTGATGCGCCGCTTCCGCTTCTTGCCGGCGGGTTCGGCGGTGCCGCCAAAACCGCCAAACCAGGTACGCTCCTGCAATCAGGAGCGATACGCCGGCCCCGGCGGCGAGCAAAGCCCACCATGGATAACCAAAGTGAAATCCCACTGCCAAAGCAGCCGCCAAGCAGGATATGCCAACAACGACAGCAACCAGCTTCGCCAGAAATCTCGATTTGCTCACGGGTTTTTGCTGAGCATCGTTATTTGGCACCGCCGAGATTTCTGTCGGAGCGCTTCGAGACGGTTCCTTGAACGCGCTTTGAGTCGGAAACGAGGGATCGCGTGTGGTAAAAACTACTTTCGGCCCCCGGGCGGAGAACTGCAGGAGATCGCCGTCCTCGAGTTGAACAGAGCTATCGATTTTTCGCGAGTTGAGGAAGGTTCCATTTCGACTTTGGAGATCCCTAACGAAGTAAGATTCGCCTTCCCGAGATATTTCTGCATGGTATCCCGAAACGGACGCATCCCTTTGCGGATCAAACGTGAGATCGTTGTCGGATTGCCGACCGATGCGGATGATGTCTCGATCGAATGATTCGACCTGGCCAGTCTTGCTTCCTTCGACATGTTTCAAAAAAAATGCCATCGGCTCACTTACAACGTGGAGATTCAGCTCTAAGTAACTGTGTCGGGGATTCTAGTCAAACTCGTTCAACGCAGTCAAGGTGGATTCGCGCTCGGGGAACACTCATTTAATCCTCTGATCGCGCGGCATGGAGTTGAGCTTAGTTTTAGTGCTTTCGCTGAAACCGCGATCATCACAACGGCCCTGGTGAGCATTGAGCCGAAGAACAGAACCAACTTGTAAGTTCGACAGAGCTTTCATCCGGTGAATACTCGCGCTTGACGTCGTATTCAACTTCTGGACCATACCCGAAATACTCTTCGCCAATTCCGATACCAAGCGTTGCTGTTACCGTAATCTCCTGCTGCAAAGCTGCCCTTGTTCACGTCAATACGGGAGACCTCGTTAGCAACAAACCGTTGCGTAACTCGCTAATGTCGCCTTGACATAGTCCACCCGTTCCGGTGTATAAGTCGCTAAACAATAAGAAATCAATCCCCTTTCGAATGCTTTTGTAGGCCGGTCTGTTTGGAGCTGAAAGTCACACCTGATTGATGTCACTGCTGACGAGCGCGCGCAAACACCGTGGCGATGAACGGCTCAGTTCCGCTCACCATGAGCGGCGGGCAAGGGTTTTGCACTTTCATCTCTTTCGGCGAGATTCTGTCAACGTTGTTGACAGCGGTGCTAGGCATTGATGCATAACCCGCAGGTAGAGAATTAGCAATGAAGTACTGTCCGTTGTGCGGTAAGAATTATGGAGACGAAACAGAGTTCTGCGACGTCGACGGAGCCATCCTTCGGATTAGCGGAAAGAAAGATCCTTATCTAGGCAATGTCATCAGAGGCCGCTATCAGGTGCTTAGCAAACTCGGCGAAGGAGGAATGGGAACCGTCTACCTCGCCGAGCAGGTCAGCGTCGGTCGCAAGGTCGCGATAAAGTTTTTACTAGGCAATTATGCCACCGACGATGCATTTATCAGCCGATTTCGCCGGGAGGCGCGGCTGGCAGCCTCATTAAATCACCGCAATATCGTGATCCTCTATGATTTTGATCAAGCGAACGATGGCATCTAGAGATAGGTCGGGCGACTCGGCTCGGCCTACAGATCGCCGACGGATTAGATGCAGCCCACCGTGCCGGCGTTATTCACCGAGACATCAAGCCGGACAACATCATGGTTGCTGGAGCAGACGCTTCGGAAGAGATCAAGCTGATGGACTTCGGGATTGCGAGACTTCGGGATCCCGGAAACGCCAGCCAAATAACTCGCGCAGGCTTGATTGTCGGCACGCCGGCTTACATGGCCCCGGAACAGGTAGACGGGGGAGAGGTCAGTGATAAGACGGACACGTATGCCTTGGGCGTAGTTCTTTACGAGATGCTTAGTGGCAGTGTGCCGTTTACAGCCGCAACTCCCGGCGCGGTGTTAATCAAGCACATGCAAGAGATTCCGGTGCCACTGCGCAAGCTACGGCGCGAACTACCAGCATCCGTCGAGCGGCCGGTCATGCAGGCTTTGGAGAAGGAGCCGCACAAGCGCCAGACCAACATGGCTGAGGTTGTCCAGCAATTGCGCAAGGCGGAAGAACAGTTAAGAGGCAAGCCGGGTATAAGAGTTAAAGAGCCGGGATCGGGATGGGACCGGATAGGTCAAGCATTTAGGAAGGCAGACGAAAAGCGGCCTGAAAGATTTGAACCGCCGCCAGAGCCGCTCCCTATAGAGCCCACCAATGCAAGAACAATACTTGAGTCAGCCGGCCCGCAGTGGGCTCCTACTCAGGCAATATCACTCGACGACTTCGATCAGCCTAAGCCTCGCGCCTCCACCTACCGCCGATCGATTGTTATACTCTCCCTTTTGGCATTAGCAGG
>JAJONK010000230.1 GCA_021323355.1 Deltaproteobacteria bacterium | reverse complement strand
CTGACCATAGCCGGATATTTGATCCTTAACATCTTGAGCGCTATCACGACGGAACTACCCTACGTGGTGCAAATTTTTATCATCGCAGTCGGCATGGGTTTATGCCTCAGTTATTTCATGATCTTTCGAGGGTTTTTATTTGCCGAACTTCACGGCAGCACGCGCCGTAGTCGTGCTTATCGGTACAAGGCGCACGGATAATGCAGACTGGGATTGCAACAGGTCGGGTCTCACGGTTAGTCTTGCTTGTCCTGGATAATTTTTTTAACCGCGTTTTGGCATCCATCCACATTGCTCTTACATTGCTGAAACCGGCATAGTGCATTGTCTGCAGCTCTGCGGGCCAAGTTTGCGAGCCGTGGACTCTGGAATCTTTCTTACGCCGATCAGGTGCTCGATATCGAAAAGGATTAAGCAAGCTCAATGAAAGTCACGGCAATCAAAGGTTTTTCCGATATTCTGCCAGGTGAAGTTGAAATCTGGCAGCGGGTCGAAAACGCCGCTCGCAAAATTTTTGCGACGTATAACTTTGCCGAAATCCGAATTCCGATTGTGGAAAAAACCGAACTGTTTAGTCGGTCACTCGGCGAAACGACCGATATCGTGGAAAAAGAGATGTATACGTTCGCCGATCAAGACGCAAAAGGTTCCCTTTTGACATTACGCCCGGAGGGCACAGCAGGCGTGGTGCGAGCCTATGTGGAATCGGAGTTGTTCAAGACTGAGCCGGTGCAGAAACTTTATTATCTCGGACCGATGTTTCGCCGCGAGCGACCGCAAAAAGGTCGAATGCGTCAATTCCATCAGATCGGCGCGGAAGTATTGGGTCGAGGCGATCCTTTTATCGATGCCGAAGTACTATTGCTTCTGAACGACTTCTTCTCCGCCACAGGCATTGAAAGCGCCGCGTTGCAGCTCAATTCGCTGGGCTGCTCCGATTGCCGTCCGAAATACCGACAGCTGCTGTTGGCGTTTCTGAGGGAGCGTGAGCAAGCGCTCTGCGCCAACTGCCGGCGCCGGATGGAGCGCAATCCGCTTCGGGTATTGGACTGCAAGGAGCCCGGCTGTATTGAGCAGACCAAGAATGCTCCCTCAATTCTTGATTCGTTGTGCGATTCCTGCCGTCAACATTTCGAGATCGTTCAGCGGCTGCTGCGGCAGACTGCTGTGCGTTATGATTTGAACCCGCGCATGGTGCGCGGCCTGGATTATTATTGCCGGACTACTTTCGAGTGGACAAGCAATCAATTGGGCTCGCAGAGCGCCATTGCAGCCGGAGGCCGCTACGATGGTTTGGTCCAGGAACTCGGCGGTCCGGCGATTCCGGGGGTTGGCTTTGCAATGGGGATCGAGCGCTTGACCATGTTACTGCATTCGAAGAGAAGTCCGGCTCCCGTGGGTCCGGTAGTTTACACAGTCTGGGTAGGCGAGAATGCTCGCGATTGGGCTTTTCCTGTGGTGCACCGGCTGCGCCAGAAAGGATTATCCATCGAAATTGAGGGCGAGGTTAGAAGCCTCAAGAGTCAAATGAGACGGGCCGATAAGCTCAACGCGTCGGCGGTTCTCATCGTCGGCGACAATGAGCTTGATAGAGGAGTAGCTTTACTCCGCGATATGGCCAGCAGGGAGCAAAGTGAGATACGTTTGAATGATGTAGAGGGAGCGTTGCTGTCGAGGAAGGCTAGCTAAATGGCAATTGAGAGAGTTTTTGGCGATCAGCTTGGTGATTGGAAACGCAGCTGCTATTGCGGTGAGCCGCGCGCGGAAGATGTCGGCCGCGACTTGATCCTCACCGGCTGGGTGCACACACGACGTGATCACGGCGGGCTAATCTTCGTCGATTTACGGGATCGAAGCGGTATCACACAGATCGTTTTCAATCCGGAAGTCGATCCCATTGCCCACGAAAAAGCCAAACAGCTGCGCTCCGAAGACGTGATTGCCGTGCGCGGTGTGCTTTCGAGGCGCCCGGCGGAGACTCTTAATCCTGATCTGGCGACCGGTGAAGTCGAGCTGGCCGGCAAAGAATTGCGGCTGCTCAACGCCTCACAGGTGCCGCCTTTTTTGATCGATGACGAAACCGATGCCAACGAGAATACCCGGTTGAAGTACCGGTATCTCGACTTACGACGGCCACGCAGTTTAGCTCACCTGCTGCTACGCTACCGTATGACCAAGTTGATACGTGACTATCTGGATGTGCACGGTTTTATTGATGTCGAGACTCCAGTGCTGACCAAGAGCACTCCGGAAGGAGCGCGGGACTATCTGGTGCCAAGCCGTATCTATAAAGGTAAGTTTTACGCGCTGCCGCAATCGCCGCAGCTATTCAAGCAGATCCTGATGGTCGGCGGACTCGATCGCTATTTTCAAATCGTCAAATGTTTCCGGGACGAAGATCTCCGGGCTGACCGGCAGCCTGAGTTTACTCAGCTTGACATGGAAATGTCTTTTACCCAGGCCGATGACGTGATTGGCATCGTGGAGGGAATGATCGTTTTGCTTTTCCGAGAATTGAAAGGGATCGACATCACGCGACCCTTTCAGCGTCTCACATGGGACGAAGCGATGAGCCGCTTCGGCTCCGACAAACCGGATATGCGCTTCGGTCTGGAGCTGCGAGACTTTACTGATGCGCTGCGCGGTTCGCAATTCAAAGTGTTTGCCGCGGCGATTGTCAAAGGCGGTGTTGTCAGAGGAATTCGGATTCCGAACGGCGCAGAGCTGTCGCGCAAAGACCTGGATGACATGACGCCTTTTGTCGCGACGTTCGGCGCAAAGGGTATCGCATGGACGAGAATCACTGATGAAGGCTGGCAATCTCCGATTGCCAAGTTTCTAACGGAAACAGAACAAAAAGAGATCGAGAGAATCGCCGAGGCTCAGGTGGGTGATATCATTTTGTTTTCCGCCGACACGGCACGAACCGTCTGCGATGCCCTCGGCAATCTGCGCTTACATCTAGGTGAAAAGTTTGGTCTGATTCGGCAAAACGAATACGCGCTGGTCTGGGTACTGGACTTCCCGTTGATGGAATATGACGCCGATGAACAGCGTTACGTTGCCTTGCATCATCCGTTTACCGCGCCGCTCGATGAAGATCTGCATCTGCTCGATAATGAACCCGCTAAAGTACGCTCAAAAGCCTATGATCTTGCGTTGAACGGCACTGAGATCGGAGGCGGCAGCATTCGTATCCATCAGCTGGAGTTGCAAAGAAAGATACTTGGCCTAATGGGAATTGGCGAGGAAGAGGCTCAGGCCAAATTCGGATTCTTCCTGGAAGCCTTAAGCTTTGGCGCCCCGCCTCATGGCGGCATCGCATTTGGAATCGATCGTTTAGCAATGCTTCTAAGCGGCGCGCAATCTCTGCGGGATGTCATTGCCTTCCCGAAGAGTCAACGGGCAGTCTGTTTGCTGACGGAAGCGCCATCTACAGTCGACGCCAGGCAACTTCGCGAACTGGGTATTCAAACCAAGACGGCGGAATAACGCCGATCCAAGTGATTGTTCAATATTGATATCGAAGGTAACGAATCAACATGCTCAAGATTATTGCAATCGCTCTTACACTTCTCTCCGGCTGCAGTTTGGGATCTGGAAACCTGCAAAGTAAGCGCTCCCTCGATTTAGAATCGCGTCGGATCAGGCGTATCGCTGTGCTTCCACCTGAAACGTCCAGCGCGGCGGAACAGGCGCAATCGCAACAAAACAATCCTCCTGAAATGCTCGCCAAACAGCTCTACTCGGCAATGGCCTCCTCGCCCAGCTGGCAGATTGTCGCTGAAAGCGAGGTTAAGCAGGTCGAGCAAATGAAGCCGTCAACCACGGATGCGGCGCGTCTGCGACAAATCGGCGAGATGGTTTTTGCCGATGCCGTTATGGTCGGAAGGGTACAACGGTTTCGGGAGCGCGTCGGCGATGATTGGGGAGTCAAGAGCCCCGCGTCGGTAGCCTTCGTCCTGGATCTTATCGACGTTCGGCGCGGCGACGTGATCTGGTCGGCGCGATTCGATGAAACCCAGAAGCCTCTAAGCGAAAACATCTTTGGCTTGGGTGATATCAGCCAGCGCGGTGTTCGATGGTTGAGCGCAGAACAGCTTATGATGGATGGCGTAAAGAAAGCGGTGGGGCAATTACATCAGATTCTGGCGCGTTCGGCTTCCTCGTGAGATTTCACTGCCCCGGTTTTCTCGAGTTCTAGTCGTGCATCGATCTGCAAAGGCTTCTCCAATCGCTCGCCGATTTGCATCCCGAGTTCTCTCAATCTTGCGCGGCTGCCACGGTCCAACAGGACGCTGTCACCGTTAAACAGGAACAAGCGCAGCGACGGAACGGGAAATTGTTGCGCCGCTGAGGACCCAGCTACGGCGAAGCCGTTGTACACCTGATCGACGCCGAGATTGATTCGTTCAATTTCCGAATAGCTGGCCGACAGCAATGATCGATTGAACAGACTCTGGTTCGTCAGAATGATTTTCTGCCCGTGATGATCGAACAAGATGGTTCTCTTCAATGTCAGCAAGTAGCAAGCGATGCCGAAAAGAATCATGTTCATGACCGGGAAATACCACAGCGACGCTGCCGGACCGACGAAGCCGCGCAGGCGAATGGCCCCAACGATCGGCACGGAAATGAACAGCAAGAGAATGGCAATACTCAAACAGAGATAAGCGGGAAATCTTGGGCCGCGCCAGATTAGTCGCAAACGTTGACTATTGTTTTCAGCGATGCTGAAACCTAGACGGTTTCCGATGGCGTCGAAACTCGCAGGGTTACCTTGCATACCAGCAGCGGCTTTTAGAAAGTGTCGGATGGGCGATGAAATGTTTAATGCTTGTTTTTTTGTTCGCTATAGAACTCTCTGAAGCGAAAGTTTTTTAAAGCAATCAGGTTTCGGTAAGAGCCGAAACGTTCTGACGGGTCGTTCACCTGATCGAGCAGATCGACGGAACCATTCTCTGTCTCAAATACCCGGATGTCCTTATAAGTGGTCGACCGTTCAGCGGGTATGCGCCCCATTTGGCGGATCAAACCCCGGAACTGTGAGGGCTTCATCAGTTGCCCGTAGCTCGCGCCGGCGGC
>JAJONK010000229.1 GCA_021323355.1 Deltaproteobacteria bacterium | reverse complement strand
GGAATAACACCTGGTATCTCGGAAGAAGATTTCTTCGCTACTGACAAAAGACCATTCCCTTACGGCCTGCATATCGCAACCGTTGAAGTCGATAAGGAAACCGGCCAGATAAAAATTCTCAACTATTTTGTCACTGAAGACGTCGGACGAAAAATCAATCCGATGATCATCGAAGGGCAAATGGCAGGCGGTCTGGCGCAAGGTATCGGCGGAGCAATGTTGGAGGAATTTGTTTACAGCGAGGATGGTCAGCCTTTGGCAACTAGCTTTATGGATTACCTGTTGCCCACAGCAATGGAAATGCCCAAAGCACAGTTCATCTCAACAGAAGAGTTCCCAAGTCCCCACAATCCGCTGGGCGTGAAAGGCGCCGGCGAAGGCGGCATCACCGCAGCTGGGGCGGCATTAGCGAACGCCGTGTCGAACGCGTTGGGTGTCGAAGTGAAAAAGTTACCGCTGAAGCCTGACTATGTTTTGGAATTAATCAAGCGAAGTCGTGTAGTGTGAGATCAGGTTCTAAATCCGGCAAGCTTTTGACTATTATCCCTAATCCGACATTATTCGAATACCGCGAGGCCAGCGAGCCCTACAGCCGTGGGCAATGGTACAGTGCCTTAAAGGCCACCCCGCATTCCCCTAAAGGTGATGTTTGGTACGTCGGGGCCTTAGAGCCAACTGCGTGCTCGACTGCCCACGACTTCCAGTCTCGCCATCCTCGCTCACTGCTGACAACGCTCAACTATTGTCGGATTAGGGTTATGTCTTGGTTCAGTCGCCGTACATCGTTCTAGCTGCGAGGAAACCGCCCACGGCCTATGCCGGAAACGAGTTGAATTCAATGGATATAATTGACGTGCACGCCCATCTTTACCCGGAAGGCAGTTTCACCGAGGTGCTCAAGAACGATAGCGAATTCGAGTTGGTCGAAAACCCGCGGGGTCAATCGCTGGTTTACCGCGGTAGCCATGTTATGTCGATGCCCGTGGGGCAGGCTGATATCGCATTGCGTTTGGCGTCGATGGATGAAGCGGGCATCGGGATGGCCATACTTTCGGTGGGTGCATTGAATATTGGCTGGGCACGCGCGCGCGCAGCGGCTGCGGCGCGTATTGTCAATGATGGTCTCGCTGCGGTTTGCCGCCAATTTCCAGGGCGTTTCCGGTTTGTCGCAGTGTTGCCGTGCGCGAACGAAGCAGAGATGAAAAGCGAGCTCGACCGAGCTCAAGATCTGGGCGCTGCGGGTGTCGGTATAGCAACCAACATCGGCGAGTTTCAACTGCACGCGCCGGAGATACGGCACTTTTGGCGTGAAATGAATCGCCGCAAGCTGATGGTGTTGGTGCATCCAACCTGTCCCTGCAACGCTCCGCAGAACGATCCGGGAACGTTTCTCTCCGTAGGTTACCCTGCCGAGACTGCAATGGCAGCCACCAAACTGGCGCTGGCTGGTGTGTTGGCCGAGTGCCCTGACGCCAAAATAGTGTGGTCGCACCTAGGCGGCAGTTTGCCGATGATTTTAGACCGCATCGATCGTGGTTATCAGCGTTACTCCAGTTGTCCTCATCCTCCCGGTTACTACTTGCGTCGTTGTTACTTTGACACTGCATGCGCTCACGGTCCTGCGTTTGAATGCGCGCGCGCAACCTGGGGCGGCGGCGCCCTGGTGTTCGGCACCGATGTTCCCCACGTGCCGAATACCGAGAAAGATACGATTAGGGCTTTGGAAGCCTGTCAATGGTCGGATACCGAACTGCGAGATATCTATGGTGGCACGGTGCGGAGATTAATAATTTGACGGATTTTTTTATCTCTAGTTTGGGAGTTCAGCCGCGATTCCGGTGCTCATCGGAACTCTGTAGGTTATCTTTTTACAGACGTGGTAAGAGCTCTAACGGTGGCCTTAACCAAGGCGGGGAGAACAAAAATGATGGTATGCCCTTTTGATGAGAATCGTCTACTGCTCATTTTGCAAGTCGACCATTCCAAGGTTACCGGTTGGTTCGCCGCCCATTGGGGCAACGATAACTTTGCGCGGCCAAGCCCGTACGCGGCAATGGTGTTAGCAGCCCAGGAACATGACACTGGTTGGTGGGATTGGGAGATCAAACCGCAGCTCAACAGCGAGGGGTTACCGCCCGACTATATTGGCAGCATCAAACATCTGGGCGGAAAAGTTTGGCTCGATTTTTATCGCCACGGAATACTGCGCCTCGCCCAGCAGGATCCTTTCGCTGGTTATATCGTTTCCTTACATGCGGACGGTTTGCTGACACAGGGCCGTGGTCTACTGCCTTATATGCCGGACTACGGGATCTATCCGGAGGTGGCAGAATTTCTCAGCGAACAGGAGAGTTATCGCGCCGAGTTGATGAAGTTACTGAAAGCCTCGGCGGAGTACTCTGACTTTGTCTCAGATGAGCAGCTATGGACCAACTTCAAACTTATGGAAGTCTACGATCAGATGGGGCAGTTTGTCTGTAACCGCTATCCCTTAAACAGCACGATTCGCAAGAACGGTCCCAGTAATACAATGAGTAATGTTCCTACTCCGACCCAACCAGGCAGCGCAGATACGATTCTGAACTTCACCATAGAAGATGAAAGCCGGGCCAGGGTTGAGCCTTACCCGTTTGACATGGATCCGCTCCTCGTCTCATTCCAGGGCCGTCTGATACCCAAACGCGCCTATGGAACACAGGATGAATTTCTCCAGGAATATTATCGCGCCGAGCGGCTCGCGATTAACTACTCGCTCCACTCGCGGTAAGCCACGTCGCGTTCTCGAAGGAGGAACTCACTTTGTTTCGAACATCCAATCGGAAAGCCCGCATCATCTTTTTTATCGCTATCGTTTTTTGGGCTATTTATTTGCCTGGAAAGAGCTTCGGCCAATCGACGCCGACCTACAAGATTAAACTAGCTACCTCAACCGCCGGGTTGGATTTCGCGCCGATCTGGATCGCGCAGCGGAAGGGCTATTTCAAAGAAGAAGGAATTGAATTCGAACACATCTTGACCACCGGTGGAGCGGTTACCATGGCGGCGCTGATAAACGGCGATGTGCAGTTCGCGTCAACCGCAGCATCGGATGTTCTCGTCGCCCGGTCCAAGGGTGACCGGTTGTTAGCCCTAGGTATCTTTCCCGCATCATTGGAGTGGCACATCGCCACTACCAATAAATTTTTGGAGTCGCGGGGATTGAGCAAGGGCAAGGTCGAAAAGATGACGGTGCAACAGAAAGTTCAGCTGTTGAAGGGAACTACGATTGGCGCCGCAACCGTTGGCGGGGCACCAGCGCAAGTTGTCCGATACATTCTTCGGCAGAACAATCTAAAACCGGACTCTGACGTGCGGTTTGCTGCTGTAGGAGCTGGCGCTGCGCGCGTCGGCGCTCTCCGGCAAGGTCAGGTCGAAATGATTGTGGGTGGGATACCCGACACCGAGCAGCCGGAGCTTGAAGGCTGGGGAATCACCTACATACGCATCGGGCATGAGATCGATGTCTTCAAGGACTATCCGCACGAGTCGATTCATGCCACCGAGGCTTATCTCAAGAACAATGTCGATTCGACTCGGGCCCTGCTGCGAGCGGTCGTGCGTGGTAACAATCTGATCCTCGACAACCCCTCAGAATCCGACGAAATCTTGGTAAAGCACTTTCCTAAAATTAGTCCGTCAGTTCTTCGAACAGTGATGGCGCGGAGTCGCCCGACGTTCCGACGAGATATGAAGATGACCAAGTCTGGATGGGATAACATGCACAAAGTTTTCATTTCCGTAGGCCTGCTTAAGAGTGATCTGAATACCGCGGAAGGCGAATTCTGGACGAACAAATACTTACCATAACGAGCCCGCCACCGGCTGGCGAGCAATCAGCTAGATCATGGACGTGGAAGACAGCACGCGAAGCAATTCAAGCCAAGAAGCCGCTACTACATTTCACCCCGAATTACGAAAAAGCACCTTGATCCACAGCCCGGGCTTTCTCGTTCTACTACCCGGTTTGATCACGGTGATCGGTTGGGAAATTCTGGCGTGGCGCTGGCCCATCGTAGCCAAACTGGTAAGTCGCCCTAGTGATGTGACGCGGGGCATCGTTCATGTTGTTTGGACGGGCGAGATCTGGCAACACCTCGAAGCGACACTCACCGAAATGGCGGTGGGTTATTTAATCGGTGCGCTCAGTGGCGTGAGCCTGGGCTTCCTATTCGGGCGTGTGAAACTTCTGGGCGAGATTTTTAACCCATACATTTCTCTTTTCAACGGTATACCAAAAGTCGCGTTGGCTCCGGTGTTTGTGATCTGGTTTGGTATCGGCCTGATGTCAAAGATCGCCATTATCATGACGATGGTATTCTTCGTCGTGTTTATAAATACTTTCGCAGGGCTTCGATCGATCAATGAGGAGTATGTCTCGATTACACGCATCATGGGCGCTTCGCGCTGGCAAGTTGTACGTGAGGTTTTTTTGCCGGCGACCCTGCCATTCATTCTTGTCGGCCTACGGGCAGGCATACCCTTTTCCGTTATCGGCGCCGTTGTCGGTGAATTCATTGCCGCAACCAAAGGACTTGGGTATTTCATCAATTATCACCAGGGCACGTTTGACACCAATGGAATCTTTGTTGGTGTCGCCATTCTAGCGGGGCTTGTAGTCGTGCTCGATGGCCTCCTTTCGATAGTAGAGCGTCGGCTGCTCAAGTGGCGGCCTGAGGTTGAAGCAAAAAATGTCAGCGCTTAAGCGCCGCAATAGCCCTGTGTGTCGGACTAGTCTAGGTCCATTACGGTAATGTATTCAGATGAATCCGATTATCGAGCTTTCCAAAGTCACCAAAACCTACCGGTCCAAAGGCAAGGCGGTACTGGCTCTCAAAGACGTAAATCTTCCGGTGGAACGAGGCTCGTTTACAACGCTAATCGGACCAAGCGGCTGTGGTAAAAGCACACTACTAAAAATCATTGCCGGCATTGCGTTGCCCTATGAAGGACGCATGCGCTACAAGGATCGGGAAATCACTTCGATCAACACCGATATTGGCTTTGTTACCCAAGACAGCAATCTTTTCCCCTGGTTGACGCTCATCCAGAAC
>JAJONK010000228.1 GCA_021323355.1 Deltaproteobacteria bacterium | reverse complement strand
AATCGTCCTGGCCTCCTCCGCAAAGGCGGATGAACTCGACGTGTACAAGAAAATTGCTCGAATCGACGATCTGATCGAAAGTGAAACTTCGTCCGATGACGCCGATAGATCCAAGCCGTACCCGGATATCTTCCAGGCAGCCCTGGCTCGTTTAAAAGGCGTAGCGCCCGAAAATGCCGTCGTAATCGGCGACACACCCTACGATGCGGAGGCTGCTTTCAAGGCAAACTTAAAAACGATTGGCTTCCTTTGCGGTGGCTGGACTGAGGAGGAACTTCGCCGCGCCGGCTGTGTGGCAATTTATCGCGATGCGGAGGATTTGTTGCTACAGTACGATACTGACGGTTTAGCTGCGGCGCTAGAAAACAAACCCGGAAACTCGCGTGGAAGGTCTTGACTAAGCTCTCGTGAAAAACCGCGCCCGGGTCGGTTTTCAAGTCGGACGCGATCGCATCACATCTAAAAAACTCACGGACATCGAGTTCAATTTATTCGGCTGGTATTGCCGCAGATCGGTCTGCTTCTTGTGCTTGCGCCAGCTGTCGAGGAGTTGCGCCCGCCTTGCGCGCGATTCCTGCGAGGCTTCGACGAGATACAGCGGAACGGGGTTTCGCCGCTGTGATGTCCTCCTCAGAGGCGGCGGTATCACGGTGCTTAATCAACAACCATTGCCTTGGCCGCATGCGCACGAGCACCCAGGAGCCGCACAGCTTTTTACCATTTAGCTTGAACTTCAAATCACCTTTGGCGAGCGCCTTCTCGACATCGTCCACTTCGGGCTCCCACGTGCCTCGGTCCCAAATCATTACGGTGCCGCCGCCATATTCCCCTTCCGGGATTACGCCTTCAAACTGGTTGTACTCGATGGGATGATCTTCGGTCTGCATTGCAAACCGCTTGTTCGCCGGATCGGTAGACGGGCCCTTTGGCACTGCCCATGAGAGCATCACACCGTCGTGCTCTAAACGAAAATCATAGTGCAGCCGGCTCGCGCGATGTTTTTGAACGACAAATTCCAAAGTTTTCCTGTTTGGCCGGCCGAGCTTGCCCTGAGGCTCCGGGGTGACACCGAAGTGACGCTTGCGATTGTATTCTGCCAGCCTGCCGAAGTGGCTCAGATCGTCGCGCTGCGCACGATCTTTTTTCATACGAGTTCTACCGTCACCGTTTCACCGGTATCATCATCGAGATTAAATAGCGCGACCACCGGCGCGTGATCGCTGGTGCCGATTTCACGATAGACCAAGCACTGCGAAGCGCGCGCTGCTAGAGACTGGGTGGCCAGAACGTAGTCGAGCCGCCAGCCGATATTGCGCTCGCGCATGCGACGCCACGGCGCCCACCAGGTGAAAAGATTTTCGTTATCCGGATCAAGCGCCCGTCCAACGTCCACGAGACCGTGACCAAGAATTCGTTCGAACAATTCCCTCTCCTCCGGCCGTTGCCCGATGATCGCGGGGTTTCGCTCTTTCGGATGCACATCGCGCTCGCTTCGCGCAATGTTGAGATCGCCACAGAAGACCAGCCGGGCGCCGCTGGCGTGAACTTCGTCAACATAGTTTTCCATATCGCGCAGGAACTGCATTTTTGCCGCAAAATCTTTACCGCCGTTTGGAACATAAGCCGAGACCACCACCAGATCGTCCATTTGCGCTGCGACCACACGGGTTTCGAAATCGAAAGAAGGATGAAAGAAGCGCGGCTCCTCGGCAAAAGCGTCGCGGCGTATGTGCAGACCGACTCCGGAATAAGCGCGCGCGCCATGCCAGTAGCATCGATAGCCCTGCAGCTCGCAAAGCGCCGCGGGAACCTGCGCCACGGTCGATTTCAATTCCTGAAGACAGACAACGTCCGGTCGCTCGCGCTCGACCCATTCGAGCACCTGGGCTTCGCGCGCGCGAATGCCATTGACGTTCCAGGTAGCAATCTTCAACAAAGACATAATTTTCTCCAGTGTAGAAGTATAGAAACAGGCCGCGGGAAACTCAATAATGAACACAAACAGATCTGAACAAACTGTCAGTCTGCCGGCAAGATTAGGGCAATACAGGGGATGAGCTCGCGCACAAGAAGCGACAAGGTTGATTGTAGCCAAAAATTACTCGATTCTGGCAGATACCGGAAGCGTCGCAACCATCGCAACTGACGTGGTGAAGGGATGACTACATGCAATCCGTTTACGTCGACATGGATGATGTCTTGTGCCAAACGGCGCAGCACTTTCTAACGATTCTCGAAAGAGATTTCGGGAAAAGATTTACCTTTGAGCAACTCACTGATTTCGATGTCGGCCAGGCTTGCGAGCTCACGGTAGACGAAAAACAGGAGTTGTACCGGATCGTGCATCAGGGTGAGGAGCTCTTGAATATCCCGCCGATTCCAGGAGCCGTCGATGTTTTGCAGCAATGGAGCGCTGCCGGCCATGATATCGCCATCGTCACGGGCCGCCCACCGGACACCTATGAGCCTTCCGTGCAATGGCTAAATAAACACGGGGTGCCCCATAACAGGATATTTATCGTCGATAAGTACGGGCGGTTCGCACCTGATGGAAGCCAATGCATCTCTCTCGAAGCGCTGAGGAATCACACGTTCTGTTGGGCCGTGGAAGACTCGCCGATCATGGCTATGTACTTGGCATCTCAGATGAAGATGCCCGTTGCATTGCTGGATCGCCCATGGAACCGGAAAGATACGAATCATGAGCTGGTAAGCAGGCACCACAATTGGATCGAAATCGCGCAGGCACTGCCGAGTAACAATCCATAATGACCGGCGCGAGCCGGGCGACGTTTCATCTTTCCGCTTTCATCTTTTTATACTTGTCTTAGTCCGTCTCCCAGCCGCCGCCCAGCGCCTTATATAGGGCAACCAGATTCGACGCCATGACCGTTTCGCTTTGGGCGAGCTCGCTTTCGGACGCATACAGCGAGCGCTGCGTTTCCAGCACATTGAGGAAATCGACCAGACCTCTGGTATAAAGCTCGTTGGCCATCTGCACAGCGCGGCGGTTGGCGGCCACCGCATCCATCAAAGCGCGATATCGGGTTTGTTCTTTGGCGTAGTTCACCAGAGAATTTTCCACATCCTCGAACGCCGTCAGAACAGTTTTCTCATACAACGTCAGAGCTTGCTCCTGCTGGGCGTTGCGCACGGCAATGTTGGCGCGAATCCTGCCGGCATCGAAAACCGGCCAGAAAATCCTCGGCCCTATCGACCAGAAACGGCTCGGAGCGGAGATCAAGTCGCTTGCACTGATACTCTGGAAGCCAAAAGCTCCAGTCAACGAAAATCTCGGATACAGATCAGCCGTTGCGGCGCCGACTTGCGCGGTCGTAGAGGCTAAGACTCGCTCGGCGCGCCGGATATCCGGCCTCCTCCTGAGGAGCTCGGCAGGCATACCGACATGCGCCTGAGGCGGCAATGCCGGGACCGGCGCCTCATTGCTGAGTTCCGCCCATAGCGCGCCCGGTTGTTGGCCGAGCAGCACATCGAGACGATGCACGCTTCCCTTGAGCGCGCTTTCGATCGCTGGGATCTGCGCCGAGGTCGTGTTCACCTGGCCTTCGGCCTGCGCCACCTCGAAGTCGCTCGAAAGCCCCGCTTCAAACCGCACTCTGGTTAGTTCCAACGTTTCTTGTTGTGCGCGAAGATTGGATCGCGCCACTGCCAGCCGGCGTTGAAACCCACGCACCTCGATATAATTTCTGGCGACGTCACCGAGCAAGGTCACCAACGCACTGCGCCGCTCTTCGACCGATGCAGCGATATTGGCATCGGCCGCTTCCACCCTCCGCCCCACCCCGCCAAAGATATCGACTTCCCAACTGGCGTCGAAACCGGCCCTGAAGAGATCGCCTGCGCCATTGCCGCCTAAAAAGGCGTCGCCGTCGCCGCCGGAAACAAACGCGTTCTCACTCGAGCGGCTTCGCCTGTAAGAACCCGCAGCGTCCAAGGCCGGCCACGCATCCGCCGCCGTGACTGCCCTGAGCGCCCGCGACTCTCGAATGCGTGCCTCAGCTAAGCGGATATCCAGGTTCAACTGCACGGCTCGCTCCACCAGCGTATTGAGCAATGGATCATTGAACTCCGTCCACCAATCCTTCAGTGGCGCAGGCCCAGTGTCGAAGTCGGATTGCTGCGCTTCATTCCAGCTCGCCGGAACTGAGATCTCCGGCGGTTTATAATTCGGGCCGACGGAGCATCCCGCCACCAGAATCATCACTGCCCAGACGGCACGAGAATTACTTGCGAATTTACTGAGGCTCATTAGATTGTCCTTGATCTGAGTATTGCTTGCATGTCTCTGTTTAGGTTAGCCGATGGCGAAACATCCATGAGGCTGCCGAGAGCGTGACCGCGGCCATGAGCGCCAGGGGCCAAAGCTCAGGTATTAAAAAATTCAGACCTACTCCCTCGAGATACACCCGATGAGCAATATCGATGGCATAACGCAGTGGGTTAAGCAGGGTCAGGTACTGCAGAACCATCGGCATACTACTGATTGGAGTGGTCAACCCTGATAACAATGAAAAGGGCATGATCAGAAGAAACGAAAATAGCATCGCCTGCTGCATCGTCGCGGCCAGCGACGATAGCAACAGCCCGATACCGATCGCCGCAAGCAGAAAAACGCCGAGACCCACATAAAGCGTAACAAACGACCCCGCAAACGGGATTTGAAACCAGAGTTGCGCCACCAGCAAAACCATAGTGGCCTGGACGATTCCAACGACTACTGCGGGCAGCGCCTTGCCCGCCATGATCTCCGCCGGTCGAAACGGCGTCACCAGCAACTGATCAAAGGTCCCCTGCTCGCGCTCGCGCGCCACTGACAAGCCGGTTAGAAGCAGCGTCTGAATCAATGTCAAAGTGCCGATCAGAGCTGGAATCATGTGCCAGCGAGTCTCGAGATTCGGGTTGTACCAAGCCCTGGTAGTGACCCGGATCGGCGCTCCACCTTGGCCGTGGTGGTTGCGCCAATCGGCGTTGAACACGTTGACAATGGCATCAACGTAGCCCATCGCTGTGCCGGCGGTATTGGAATTGCGCCCGTCGGCGATGACTTGGACCGTAGCCGGCATACCCGCAAGCAACCGGCGCTCGAA
>JAJONK010000227.1 GCA_021323355.1 Deltaproteobacteria bacterium | reverse complement strand
ATGGCGACCAGTTTTTTTTCAACGATCCGTATGTCGCCGGCTCGCACACCTACGACATGATGATTGTCAAACCGATTTTCTTCCGCGGCGAGTTGATCGGCTGGACGGCGACCAGCACGCACACCGCCGACACGGGGGGCGTACTCCGCGGCGGCGCCTACGAGATCTTCCACGAGGGTATTTGCATTCCCGGTTTAAAAATCGTCGAGAAGAATGAATTCCGCGAGGATGTGTTTCAAACTCTGACGGGGCAGTGCCGTGATCCGCAGTATGTAGGCTTGGATCTCAAGGCGATGATCGCGGGGAATAATATCTGCGCCAAACGATACCTGGGCTTGGTGGAAAAATTCGGGCTCAAGTTCGTGCAGTTGGCCGGCGAAAAAATGATTGCGGATTCCGAGAGCAAGGCCCGCGCAAAACTTAGATCGATGCCCGACGGCACCTGGATGACCCGGCAGTACGTCACTACCTTGGATCGCAAGACGCGCAAATCGGTGGCGCAACAACTCTACTGCACGATGACCAAGAAGCGCGACGAGTTGCTTTTTGACTTCACCGGCACGAGCCCGCAGACCGATACCGACCACAATTCGACCTTGCCCAGCACCGTGGCTCATCTGGCGCTGGCGCTGACCAATACTCTTTTCTGGGACGTGCCCTGGAGCGATGGCAAGATGCGTCCGGTCAAGGTCCATGTGCCGGAAGGATCCATTTTAAATTGCAAATATCCTGCGGCCTGCGGCGCCGGCCCGCGCATCGGCAACGTGCTCGTGTCGACGGTATGTGAGGCGGTGGCAAAAATGATCTACGCTTCCGGCCGCTACGACGACGTCAACGCATCGACCACGGGAAATTTGGAATTTGTCGGCGGCCCTGGATACTTCTACGGCGGCCACACGCGCGAAGGGATCGCCGTTGCTCAAGGACTCTACGACATCCATGGAGCGGGAATGGGCGCCAGGCCGCATGGTGACGGTGTCAATACCGGCGGGCATATGAATATTCCATCGGCCGGCATATCGGACATCGAGCGCATCGAAATGCAGTACCCGTTTCTTTATTTCACCCGCTCGCACAACCCGGACGGCAGTGGCTTTGGCCAGTACCGCGGCGGCCTCGGCAGCTATCGCATCTATCTGATCTATGGTTCGAAAGATTGCAGCGTCGATTACAAACCCTATGGCGGCGTCGCTCAGGGTGGCTTTGGCGGAGTGGGGCAAATCAATCTTACCGGCGGGTGTGCCCGAGCGAGTGCCGTTGCCGGAAGGCACTTTGTTGGTCGACTATGTAGCCGGGGGTGGTGGATTTGGCGATCCCATTGATCGGGATCCAGGCGCCGTCTTGAAAGATTTCGGCTACGGCTGGGTGAGCCGGGAGATTGCGGAAAGAATTTACGGCGTTGTCTTCGCCGACAGCGGCAAGGCTGTCGACAGCGCCGCCAGCGAAGATTGCCGCCGCCGAATTCGCGAAGCACGCAAGCAAGACGCGCCCATCTCGCAGAAGGCCAGCGATAAAGCTGCTGCCGTTAGTAGTGACTCACCGCTGCGGTCATCTCTACTGCAAGGCCGATGAAAACTACAAACATTACGCGCTCCATCGCATTTTGGATCTCAACGACTCCATGCCGCCGCTGCCGACTGGGGAGCGTTACATCGGCGAATACCACATCTATTCCTGTCCTGGCTGCGCCGCGCAGCTACAGGTGGATTTGTATAGCCCGAGCTTGGGTGGCGATCCGGTTTTGTGGGATACAAGAATCGCGTAGGTTAATCACCTGAAAAAATATTTCGCGTAGCAGTTGCGTCTGCGACCAGTTGCCGAAGAGTTTTGTACGAGGGCGACAGAGCTTCCGGAGAGTCGAAACGGGTAGGTGTTACGTTAAGGATGACTCCACTCAGAGTAAACTAGAATTTGACCAGATGAGCCTTGAGACATCTGCATAGGCATTACTCGTGACGTGATGAAAATGATGCAATGCAGCTAAAAACTCCAAGGAATGCGTGCGCAGATTGAGAAAGCGTCTGGCGTGGGCACACGTGCGCAGGTACAAGGTAAAAGACTCGGCTCTACTATCATAGATTACCCCGTATTGCTCTTTCAGCGCATTCCAAGGATTGAACGTCGATCCTCTCGCTTTGGGATAAGCCTTGCTATAAAATCACAGTAGATGGGGATGGAGTCCCCCGATAACTGCCGCAAGGCTGATGACTCCTACCGAAACGTCGTTGCCAGGCGTGGGTAGGAGCATTCCGGTTCCGATCTCATGCCTGCTGAGAAGAGGAGCCGGTCATGCACGCTTTATCTACTTATCTCATCGTCTTTCTTGGTTCCGGTCTCGGTGGTGCCTTACGCCATGCGGTGAACGTAATCGTTCCACGGCTGCTGGGCTCTAATTATCCGCACAGTACAATCTTCGTTAACGTCGTCGGCTCGTTCATTATGGGGCTGATGGCGGGCTGGTTTGCGTTCAAAGGCGATAGCTCTCAGGCGTGGCGGCTATTCCGCGCCACCGGAGTCCTTGGCGGCTTTACCACCTTTTCGACATTTTCTTTGGATGCCGCGCTGCTCTGGGAACGGGGCGAAACTTTGAACGTCGGGCTTTATGTCTTGTCGTCTGTGATTCTCGCGCTCGGTGGAATCGCCGGAGGTCTCGCGGTCATCCGGCTGATGGAGTAGCAACTGGATATTTCGAAAATTCCGATTGGCCGTAACCCGCCGATAGACCTGAACGCCGTCATCGAGATCCCGATTGGTGGCGTGCCGGTAAAATACGAACTGGATAAGGCATCCGGCGCGATGTTTGTTGACCGTTTCCTGCATACCGCGATGTTCTATCCGGGCATTTACGGGTTCATCCCTCACACGCTCTCCGAGGACGGGGACCCCTGCGACATCCTCGTTGTGAGTAACGTCGCCGTCGTTCCCGGTGCAGTCATCCGCTGCCGGCCCGTCGGGGCACTACTGATCCAGGACGAGGCAGGCATGGATGAGAAGGTGCTCGCGGTGCCGGTGGATGACCTTCATCCGTTCTATTCCAATATCCGAAACTACACGGACCTGCCCTCAGTGCTGATTGAACAGATCGCGCATTTTTTCGAACACTATAAAGAACTCGAACAAGGAAAATGGGTGAAGGTCTCGCGCTGGTTGGACGCCGGCGAGGCGCAAAGGCTCGTGCAAAATGCAATAGATCGCGACCTGCGCAAAACGTAAAAGAGAAGATTCGAGATGAAAATGGAAGGTCCGCGTGCGCACATCTCAAGGATTTCTAATAATGATGCTGCTCTGCGCCGAGCGGTGCGGATCGTGGCAATGCTGAACCTTGCCTATTTCAGCGTCGAGTTCGGGGTGGCTCTGGCGATTGGCTCCGTCTCACTCTTCGCCGACTCCATAGACTTCCTCGAGGATGCGGCGGTCAACGGTCTCATTCTCATCGCTCTAAACTGGAATCCTCATAGACGTTCATTGGTCGGTATGGTTCTCGCGGCTATTTTGCTCGCTCCGGGTTTAGCAACACTGTGGACAGCTTGGGAGAAGATTGTTGCGCCGCTTCCACCGGCTCCGATTCCATTGTCGTTGGCTGGCGGTGGGGCACTGGCGGTAAACCTGTTCTGCGCTGGCCTTCTCGCTCGTTTTCGTACCCACAGCGGCAGCTTGACGAGAGCTGCATTTCTTTCGGCCCGCAACGATGCGCTTGCGAATGTTGCCATCGTTGCAGCCGGTCTAGTGACGATAGTAACCCTGTCGGCTTGGCCCGACCTTCTTGTCGGCTTGGGAATTTTCTTTATGAACCTGGACGCGGCGCGTGAAGTGTACACTAACGCCCGCCGAGAGAGATCGCTTGCTGTGGGCCAACCCTAACTTTTCTCATTACCTCTACCATGAGCACTGCTAGCCCCTTTCGCATAAGGACTCGTGAGCGATATAGCGGAGCCAGGTCAAAAGCCGCAACCGCACAGAAGGAACAGCTCAAGGCTGCGCCGCTCGATCCCTCCGTCCGCGCCCTCGGAGTGGTTTCGCTGCTGAACGACTTTTCTAAGTAATGCCTGGCAATGTAACGCAAAATGGAATTTGGCGCGGCAATACCACAGCCGGTAGTGTTAGCTGCTCGCTAAGCATTGAGAAACTCACGGTCTCTCAACTGTTGTTTCTTCGAGATTCCGGCACGCGTAGTGACCCCATTGTCGAAGGGACTGCAGCTGGACCGTCGGGACGGCGACAAATTGTCGTACAGTGGTGAATCTGGACCTAAGAACAAGGGCGCACAAGGATTGAACGAGCGGAAGCTATGAATGAGATAGATCCAAAAGCGCAAACGGATTTAGACCAGAAGGCGTTGTTGTTCGTCTGGATTGGTGAAATTTGGAATCTGCTGGAAGCGGGTGTGGCGCTGTGGTCGGGAGTCGCAGCCGGAAGTGTTGCTTTGATCGGATTTGGCCTCGACAGCATTCTCGAACTTGCAGCCGGAGCGATCTTGATATGGCGGCTGCAAACAGAATGGCAGGATAATGACGAAGAGAGCACGGCAGAACGGAAGGCCCACAAGCTCGTGGGAATTACATTTTTCGTACTCGCCGGTTACATCTTAGTTCAATCTATCGCGACCCTCCTCGGTTATTATCCAGAGCCTCAAAAAACCACAGCGGGTCTCATCCTGATCGTCGCCAGCGCGATTGTGATGACAATCCTTTATTTTAAGAAAATGGCTATTGCGGAGAAGATTGGTTCTCGTGCGTTGCGAGCAGAAGCAAAAGAAACCCTGGTCTGTGATTTACAGGATCTGACTGTTCTCGTTGGTTTAGGAGCTAATTTTCTTTTCGGCTGGTGGTGGGCGGATCCGGTAGCTGCTCTGGGATTAATACCTTTCTTAGTAAAAGAAGGCTGGGAAGGGGTTATGGGCGAAGATGATGACGACGATTAAAAACTCTACGTCAAGCCGCCGTTACGGTTCATGGACACTGCTCGTTACACCAAGTTATGCTCTTATGCCACACTGTCGTTTATGACCCACGCAAATCCAGGAGGTGAGTCCGCTTGACACATTGCTAACGCTAAATTAAGCGTATCGCAACGATGAAGGCAGGCGTAAGCACAGGTGCGTGCTTGCAGCCGGGGAGCTAAGCTAAACGCAATGGAGGTCACAATGAGATTGAGTGGATTCGCGGGCATTCTTTTCGCACTAGTTTTGCTCGCCGTGGCGGCGCACGAAACCAGCGCGCAGGATCGTATCAGTCTCGGAATCACGACCAAGACCGGCAGCACTGGCCTGCCGTTCGTAATCGCGGAAGAGAAAGGATTCTTCAAAAGCGAAGGCCTGAACGCGGTTTCGGTTGTGATGCAGAACCAGGTCGTCGTCAATGGCGTTGTCGCTCGACAGGTCGATTACGGCGGGACCTTTTCGAACTTCGTCGGAGCGGCTCTTTCGGGCCTTCCCGTTCGCATCGTGATGGCGGTGATGGACGGCTCGGACCATTACCTGGTGACGAGCCCGAACATAAAAAGGGTTGAAGATCTTAAGGGCAAAAAGTTCGGCATCAGCAGTTTCGGCGGCACTCCGCACAGCGAAGCAGTCATGATTCTGCGGAAGTACGGCATGAATCCGGAAAAGGATGTTACGTTTCTTCAGATCGGCGGCAGTTCTTCCCGTTACACGGCATTGGACAGCGGCGCCATCGATGCCGCGATGCTGGTGCCGCCTTTCAACAAGCTGGCTGCGAAACGAGGATTCAACGAAATCCTTTCTTTCAATGAGATTATGAGCATCCCACTAGGGGGCCTAACCGTTCACACTCAAAGAATCAAAGAAAAACCCGATGAAATCGTCAGGATGATCAAGGCAATGCTGAAAGGGGTTAATTACATTCGAAACAACCAAGCCGAGATCCTTGCAATGATGGCAAGCAAATGGGGTATCAAAGAGGCTGACGTGCGCGAGGGCATTTACCGCGATATCGTCGGGATCTACACTCGAAACGGCGTCGCCTCGGATGAGACAATGAAGAACGTTATTCAACTGGTGCGCGACACGCGAAAGTCCAAGGATGATTTGGGTTTATCCGACGTCGTCGACTGGAGCTTTGCAAAAAAAGCACAAGCGGAATTAAAGATTCGTTGACCTACTGTTGCGGGTTCAAGATGTTCAAATAGTTCAAGCCGTTCAAGTCGTTTCAGATGAATTCGCGGCTCCGGACGGTTTGAACTGCTTGAACGACTTGAACGTTTTGAACCAGCCGTGCGCTAGCCGCCCAGCTTCTTGAAGAAGCCCTCTTTTTCAATCTCATCGAGCAGCGAATGATCGATGAACTCCTCCGCAGTGCGGTTTTTTAATTCTGGATTATGTTCGGCATAGAATCTGATCGTATCCTGCACACCGGATAAGTCGACCCGCGGCGGCATTGAAAAACGCGGCGCGAAATAATTATAGGTCGAGTGGAGCGTTTCCGCGTCATCGATGCGCATGCGTTTGGCAAACACCTTCAAGGTTCTCTCCCGGTCATTCTTCATCGCTTGGACGGCTTCCGAGTAGGCCCGCACGAACCGCTTCACCCGATCGCGGTCTTCCCGGAGAAAACTGCCTTTGACGTAGAGAGAGGACTGCGTGAAGTTAGCGCTCATCTCGCCCATATCGGCTAATACCCGATAGCCCGCCTGA
>JAJONK010000226.1 GCA_021323355.1 Deltaproteobacteria bacterium | reverse complement strand
AGTCTACGACTTATCGAAAGCACCGCTTTTTTCTAGCTCATCGACATAACGACTATCCATCATCTCCTCAGCTTTGACTTTCTTGGCGCGCCCATCGGTCTTGGCAATATCGTCCAGGATCGCCTGATACGGCTCGGCGCGAAGAGATAGCCGCGGTTCGAGCGCCTTTATCTCGCCATTATACGCAGCGTCCAAAATCTTTCTGTCAGTGAGCCGGAGCTGTTTGCCAAGAACCTTATAGACGAACTCTCTGTCGTTGTGGAGAATTCTGGACGCATCCGCCATCGCGCGCATGAATTGACCAATTACCGCGGAACGCTTGGCAATGACAGCACGACGAGTCACGAAAACGGTTGCCGCATAGGGGATTTTCAGATCGGGTCCGAAGATGACGAAGTTGTAACCCATGGCGGTCGCTTGGGTGTCAGTGGGCGCGGTCAAAGCCGCCGCGTCGATCACTCCCGATTTCAAGGCCGCCAGCGTTTCCGGCGCGCCGCCCGTTTGAATGAAAGTGACATCCTTGCTTGGATCCAACCCTTTCAATCGCAGGGCCTGAATCGCGAAATAATGGGGATTGCCGCCGAGCCGGGTTACTCCGACTTTTTTTCCCTTCAGATCCTCGGGCCTCTTGAGCTCCGGCTTGCCCATTATGCTATGAGTCAAGATGTTTTTTACCGCTCCGATAAAAACGAAGTCGCTGCCACCAGCCAAGTTGGCGCGAATCATGCCCTCGCCTCCGGTGAGCGCTATCTCACCGTCGCCACCCAACATGGCGGCGGTCACCCCGGAGGATGCGGGGATGAAAACCATGGGAAAGTCCAGATTGTGTTTTTTAAAGAGACCGGCATCTTGGGCGATCCAAGGCATCGACTGAGAAAGAACTCTTGCCGAATGGATACCAACGAGTTTATCGGCTGCTTGGGCTCGAGCTGCAATAGTTAGGCAGAGCGCGAGGATGAAAATCGGAAGTCGGCTTTTCATAATGGCCGATGGGCTATTCACATTGCGCGGGCATGAAACGGTGCTGTCTGTTTGCGCTGTAATCGCTCAGGGCAGGCACGGACGCCTGCCCCTACAACGAATTTTCCTAGCCGATGGTTTTGAAAAAGCTTAACCCTCGCCGCGCTCGACGATCTGCTCTACCGGCTTGAGTCGAATATCGAGCAAGGCGACCTGGCCGCCAGCCACGGCGCGCAGGCCGCGCTCGACTGCTTTTCGCACCTCCCCGGGATCTTCGACCTTTTCGCCATAGCCGTCGAAAGCTTTGATGATCTGCGCATACTCCGGACATGGAGCGATGTGCAGGCCGGAGAAATTCTTCGATTTCACCGCCCAGCCTTCAGGATAGTACTTCGGGATACCGGACTTCTGCGACAGATAACCCTGGTTGTTAAACATGACCGTCAGGAACGGCAGATTATGCTCTTGGGCAGCCCCGTACACCGCTGGCGCCGGATCGTAGTTGAAAGATCCGTCACCGATCACGCAGACCACAGGACGTTTGGAATTGGCCGATTTCACGCCCAGCGCCGTCGAGAGACCAGTGCCCAGGCCACCGACGCAGCCTGCGAAAAACGAGCCTGGCTTGAGCCCATCGAAATAGCGATGAATAGCTAAACGATGCGTGATGGTCTCTTCCACGACCATGGCGTCCGCCGGCAAGACCTGGCTGATTTCATGCGCTACCCAGCGGGTATCCATCGGTTTCTGATCGGCAAGGGCCAGCGCCTCGTCGCGCCAGGCTTTCCTTTGGGCATTGTTTTTCTTGCCGATCTCCTCAGCGCGCTGCTTGCGCGACGAATCGCTGGCGGAGACTTTACTCTTCAACGCGGCCAAGAGTTGCTCGAGTGAGCTTTCGATCTCACCGGTCAAACAGAGATCGGCCTGATAACCATAGTAGGGCATATCGTGCCGCAGCGGATTTTCATCCAGAATCGCCACTGTTGCGTTCGGCGACGGCGTCGCCGAAGCCGGATGCCACGGCGCGATTACCGCCAGCAAGAGAATCGCGTCCGCGCCCGCTAAAGCCTTGCGCGGATCGTAGCCGCTGTGCAGCGGATGAGTGCGTGGAAAATTAAGCGCGCCCGTGCTGCGGGTTTCGACCACCACACACCCCAGAAGCTCGGCAATCTCTACCAGGCAATGCACGGACTTTGCCGTGCGCCCTGAATCTTCGGTGACAATGACCGGGTTTTTTGCGCCGGCTAGGAGCTTCGCAAGCTCCTCGATGCCCTTCGGATCGGCGGTCGCTCCAGGCGCGAAGCCAACTGAGGGAACGTCTTTAATCATCTTGTCGAAGAGATGCTCCATCGACAAAGATACGAACGTCGGCCCCTTCGGCGCCGCCATCGCGAGCTGGCAGGCGCGTTGAATCGTCGCCGGCAAAATCGCTTTGTTGTTAACGCCGAAACTCCATTTCACCGTTTGCTCGACCATCTTCGCCGGGCCGCCAATATTGGAGAGATGCCCCAACCACTGCCCTCCCGGATCCGGTCCTTCGTCTTCGCCATAGCCAATCGATTCACCGCTGAAGACTACCATTGGCACCTGTTCGCGAATCGCGCCACGCATGCCCATGGTCGCGTGCAGCGAGCCCACTGTGGTGTGGATCATGACCGCCGGCAGTTTGCCGGTGGCCTTCGCGTATCCGCTTGCCATGCCGACGGCTACTTCTTCGTGGCGCGTGCTCAGATACTGCGGCATGCCTTCGACGCCCGGTTCCGCCAGCGCCTCCCACACCGGCGACCATTCAGATCCCGGCGACGCAAAGATTTTTTCCACGCCCATTCTTGCGAGGACGCGCAGCATGGATTGCGCCCCGGTTAACCCTTTAGTTTGAATCATATGTCTTCCTTTCGGTTAATAAAGAAATCGCCGCCGGTCCGCACCAGAAATGCTCAAGACCGGCGGCCGCTTTAAGCGCTACGAAAGATTGTAAAACCGCTTGGCGTTATTAAGCAGAATATCCTTTTTAGCTTCCACCGACAGGTCCTCACGGTTCCACACAATGGTCGCCGATTCAGGCCAACTCATATCCCAGTGCGGGTAATCGGAGGCATACATCAAAGTTTTCGAGCCGATCTCGTTGACAACGTAGCCCATCATCTTCTCTTCCGGTTCGCAACCATAATAGCTGTTGCCGTTGGTCAAATACTCGCTCGGTTTTTTCTTGCACAGCGGAGCTTCGGCCTTGCCGCGCTTTTCCCATTCTTCATCCATCCGCTCCGCCCAATAGGGTATCCAGCCGCACCCCACTTCGAGGTAGCCGATCTTCAGGTCGGGGAAAAGTTCGGGAATACCGCCGAAGACGATCGCGGTGAGCTGGCGTAGCACCGGAAATGGATGACCAGTGGTGTGCAGGCAGATGAACTTATCGAAAATTTCAGTGCCGGGCTCATCGCCGCCGAAGGCATGAATCGCAATCGGCGTATTGAGCCGCTGCGCTTCTTCATAGAGCGGGTAGAACTCGGGACTACCGAGATTTTTCATATGGGACTGCGCCGCCAACATGCCGCCGCATAGCCCAAGTTTGGTGACCGCGCGGTTGAGCTCCTTGGCCGCTTCGGCGGGATTGTTGACCGGTAGATTGGCCACTGCCTTGAGGCGAGGCGACGCCTTGCAGTAATCCGAAATGTAATCGTTATAAGCCCGGCATAGCGCCGCATTAAACGCCGGATCGCGGATGGCGCCGATACCCAAGCCGCTCGTCGGATACATGACGGCGCTATCAATTTGCTGGGTGTCCATGGCTGCCAGACGTTCTTCGTGTTTCGCCCCCGAAAAGCCCAACGTCCCGCCTAGATTGCGGTCGTAGGTTTCCCGCAGAAAAAACGGCGCTCGCTGGCTGCGATAGGGTTCGTCCAGATACGGCCGAAGATTTTCATCGAGATCGCGCGCATGAGCGTCCGAATCTAAAACTCTAACTGCTTCTCTCAATTCCATAATTGCTCCTCTGTTTGTAAAAGCGTGTCATTTCAGGCGTGCGCTGCCGCCGCGGCCACATGGGTCTCGGGCAACGAAGCCGCTACCTTGATTTGATACAGCTCGGTGACGTTGCTATTGAGCAGCTTCTCCCGGTCCGCAGGATCAAGATGACCCATATCACGCGCAATCACATCCCGCGAGTTCGGCCAGGTCGAATTTTGATGTGGGTAGTCGTTGGACCACATGAAGTTATCGCAGCCCCACCATGAGAACAGTTTAGCGCCGACCGGATCGTTGAAGAATGTCGCATAGACCTGGCGGCGAAAATATTCGCTGGGCAGCTTATCGATGGTCAGCTTCTCCGAATGTCGATGCCGCTTGAACGCTTTGTCGCATTGACCGAGCCAGAACGGCATCCAGCCGATTTCATTCTCGACCGACACTACTTTAAGCCGAGGATAGCGTTCCAATACTCCGGTAAAAAGGATGTCGAACAGAGCGTCTTCGATTTCGCGAGTCTGTTGCACGCCGATACGATAGCGCTTGATGCCGTGGCTGGTCTGGCGATGCATGCTGTCGCCGAAGCCGGTCAGAATGTGCAGGTGAACCGGCAATTGGAGATCCTGGGACGCCGCCCAAAATCGTTCGTAGTGCTCGGAGGTAAAAGGCAGCTTGGGATGCGGCACTTGCCAGATCATGGTGCCGACAATCCCCTGCTCCTTGCAGCGCTTCATTTCGGCAATGGCGTGATCGATATCGAACATGGAAATAAGCGCGATGCCAAAGAGCCGGTCCGGCACTTTCTGGCAGTAATCGATCAGCCAGTCGTTATAGGTTCTAAACAGCGCCTCCTGTAGCGCGGCATCTTCGAGGCAGAACAAACCGAGACCGAGACTGGGATAAAGCACTTCGGCCGCGACTCCGTCTGTGACCATGTCTTTCATCCGCTCGAGCGGATCCCAGCCGCCCGGACGAGCGACGGAGAAACCGGCGCGGCGAAAACTCTCTACCTGATCCGGGCGCTGGCCGGCCATGAACAAGCCGCCCACCGCTTGCACCGGCACCTCAGCCGAGCCGAACATCCAGGCATCGCGCTTTTCATCGAAAAAAGCTTTCGGCGCCCGCTCGGTAAACGATGAGGGCACACCCTTCTCCCACAAGTCCGGAACCTCGATCACATGAGAATCCGACGAGATGATGGTTTGTTCCATGGCT
>JAJONK010000225.1 GCA_021323355.1 Deltaproteobacteria bacterium | reverse complement strand
TATCGATATGCGGAGGGCAAGCTCGATCGTTTCCCTGAGCTTGCGGCCGAGCTGGTGCGTCTCAAGGTTGATATCATCGTGATATCAGGAGGAGCCGGGACGGTCCGGGCTGCCAATAATGCGACAAAGACAATTCCCATCGTTATTGCGGGGCTTCCGATCGATCCTGTCGAGGCAGGCCTGGTTGAAAGCCTTGCCCGTCCCGGCGGCAACGTCACCGGCCTTTCGATACTTTCCAGAGAACTAGCAGGGAAGCGGCTGGAGTTGCTCAAAGAAACGGTTCCTAAACTTGCCCGTGTCGCGGTTCTCTACGATCCGGCCTTAGCTCGGGTAGTTGCACTCGAAATGAAAGAGCTTCTTCCGGTCGCGGCGCGTGCGCTAGGAGTGACTCTTCAGTCTTGGGAGGTACGAGGTGCGGAGGATTTCGACAAGGTATTCGCCGCGCTAAATAAGCAGCGCCCCGACGGACTCTACGTTTCTGGGAGTCCGCTAATGAATAATAACCAAAAACGGACCGTCGGCTTTGCGATAGAGAGGCGGCTACCGTCGGTGTACGGCAACAGAGAAGCTGTAGATGCCGGGGGCCTCATGTCCTACCACGCGGACACCGCGGACATCTACCGGCGCGTCGCCACTTATGTAGATAGAATCCTCAAGGGCGCAAAACCCGCTGAGCTGCCCGTCGAGCAGCCGACCAAGTTCGAATTGGTGATCAATCAGAAGACGGCGAAGCAGATCGGCCTCACAATTCCACCTAACGTGCTGGCGAGAGCGGATAAGGTGATCAGATAAACAACAGGTTCTACACCACAACCACCATGAGAGAACGGGCGATGAATCAAAAAGTTATCGGGCTTGGTCTAGGCGCTTTACTGTTCGCGCTTTGCTCGTTTGCTGATGCGCAGCAGAATAAGCTCGATTACGTCGGAGTCATCCACCAAGGCGGACCCTATAAGGCAGTCGTCCAGGGATTACAGGACGGACTTCGAGAGTTGCGATACGAAAATGGGAAACACATCCGCCTGGAAATCCGGGATACGAAGAGTGATACGAAGCTCGTGGAAGAGGCGGCAAAGCTATTCGAAAGGGAAAGAGCCAAGTTGATCTACGCCGTAACCACTTCGGTAGCTACAGCAGTCAAAAACATGACCTCGTTCACGCCAATTGTATTCACGGTCGGAAGCGACCCAGTGGTCGGCGGACTGGTGCAGAGCTTTGCAAAGCCCGGAGGGAGACTTACGGGTGTTCAGTACTCGACCACGGATCTTACTGGAAAACGGCTCGAGATCTTAAAGGAAATAATTCCGAAACTTACTCGAGTATTGACCGTCTTCAACGCCGAGAATCCCATGGCAAAGGAAGCAGCCGCTTTGGCGCGGGAGGCAGCGCGACATCTGGGCGTTCAATTAGTGGAACGGCAGATCAGTTCGGTGGAAGAGCTGCGTCAGCGCCTTGGGTCGCTCAAGGCCAAGGAGGTGGACGCCTTTTTCTACACCACTGATGCCATGGTGACGAGTCAGGCTCAACTCGTCATTGACCTGGCGACGGCCAAGAGGCTGCCGACCATGTTCTCCGAGCAAAGCCTCGCTGTGATGGGTGGTCTGGCGAGCTACGGCCAGAACTTCCATGAGATCGGTCGGCATTCAGCGAAGTTCGTTCAAAAGATCATGGGAGGTCAGAACCCAGGAGATCTGCGAGTCGAGACCGTCGATAGGTTCGAGCTGACCATCAATCTCAAGACCGCTAAGCAGATCGGCCTGACAATTCCGCCCAACGTTTTGGCGCGAGCGGACAAGGTGATCAAGTAAACATGATCGACAGTCAGCAGTCGGTGCTCAGCAGACGGAAAAAATTCATATGAATAGAAAAATCTTCTGCTTTGCACTTGTCGCCATGCTCTTTGCGCTTTGCTCGTCTGTCGAGCCGCAGCAGCCGAAGAAAGTTCCACGGATAGTTTATTTGGCAGCGAGCCCCGCTTCGGCGAATGCCGGTCGGCTCGAGGCATTCCGGCAGGGTTTGCGCGATATTGGTTATGTGGAGGGGGAAAACATCGTCATTGAGGCTCGATATGCAGACGGGAAGTTTGATCGCCTGCCCGCGCTTGCGGCTGAGCTCGTGCGTCTAAAAGTTGACGTCATCATCACGGCTGGTCCGCCAGTAACCCGTGCGGTTAAGGAAGCGACTGCTACGATTCCCGTTGTCATGGCACAGGATGGCGATCCTGTCGGAAATGGGTTTGTCGCCAGCCTTGCGCGACCTGGCGGCAACATTACAGGCATGTCACAGATCGCTGCGGAGATAAGCGGAAAACAACTGGAGCTTCTAAAGGAGACTGTTCCCAAGCTCTCCCGCGTTGCCGTCCTCGGGACCTCGACCCGGCCGGGCAACGCGGAAGCGCTAAAAGAGACGGAACTCGCCGCAGGAACGTTCGGTGTTCGGCTTCAGTACCTAGACGTGAGAGGCCCCAAGGATATTGAGACTGCATTCCGAGAGGCGCGCCAAGGGCGTGCCGGTGCAGTCCTTGTGCTGCAGAGCCCCGTCTTCACGTCTCAGCGAACACAAGTTGCAGAACTCGCGGCAAAAACCCGGCTACCTGCGATTTACCCGCAGACGGAATACACGGAGGCCGGCGGCTTCATGTGCTATGGCGTTAACACTGCCGACTTGTTCCGTCGCGCGGCCTACCACGTGGACAAGATTCTCAAGGGTGCCAAACCTGCCGACCTGCCGATCGAGCAGCCGAAGAAATTCGAGCTGGTGATCAATCTCAAAGCGGCAAAGCAGATCGGCCTGACGGTTCCGCCCAGCGTGCTGGCAAGAGCAGACAGAGTGATCCGATGACAGAGGTCAGAGATCAGAAGTCCGCCGTCCGCAAAACTCTTCCGCTTGGCCCTTTGCTCTTAGCGCTTAGCTTTTTGAGCTCCCTGCTCCTTGCTCCGTGCTCTGCAGCCGAGGCGCAGCAGCAGGCCAACATACCGAGGATCGGCTGGCTCGGCGCGCGTCCCCATTCGACTGGCGGCGGGCGTGATTTATTCGCGCGCGCATTCCGCACACTTGGTTACACCGAGGGCAAGAACTTTGCGTTTGAATTTCGTCACGCGGACAACAAGGTCGATCGCCTTCCCGCCTTGGCCGATGAGTTGATCCGTCTCAAGGTCGACGTGCTCTTCACCCCTGCAGGCGACGAAGCTCTCGCTGCGAAGAAAGCGACGAAAACAATCCCGATAGTTTTTGCCGGCGTTGCTGATCCTGTTGGGAGTGGGTTGGTCGAGAGTCTGTCGCGCCCCGGAGGAAACGTCACCGGATTTTCTACGATTGCGCCGGTGCTGGTGGGCAAGCGCTTGGAGTTGCTCAAGGAAACTATCCCTCGGCTCTCTCGCGTCGCAGTATTGTGGAATAACAGAGCAACTGCGTCAGCCCAGTCATGGAAAGAAATCCAGCTCGCCGCGCGGGAACTCGGTGTGGAGCTGTATTCGATGGAAGTCAGCAGCGCGGATAGATTCGACGGCGCATTTCAAGAAGCGATCAAGGCTGGTAGCCTCGCGCTAGCTGTCATTTCGAGCCCGTTGGTCGCGACAAATCAAAGACGGATCGCCCAGTTGGCTCATAAACATCGATTACCAGCTATCTACCCACGGGAAGATTTTGCCGACAGCGGCGGCTTGATGTCTTACGGACCCGACCGCACCGAGCCTTACGTGCGGGCGGCGGTTTATGTCGACAAGATCCTCAAAGGCACTAAGCCTGCCGATCTGCCTGTCGAGCAGCCAGCGAAATTTGAGTTCATCGTCAACCTGAAAGCCGCCAAGCAGATTGGGCTGACGGTTCCACCGAACGTGTTGGCAAGAGCGGATAGAGTGATCCAATGAAAGTAGTGCGTCGTCACTGGTCAATAGCCAGCCTTACTCTTTGCGCCATGCTGTTTGCGCTTTGCCCGCCGGCTCACGCACAGCAGACAGAAAAAATTTTCCGCATAGGTTTCCTGTATCCAAGCACTCCTTCCGGTAGCGCGGTCCTCGTGGATGCGTTTCGACAAGAGATGAGCAAGCTTGGATGGATCGAGGGAAAGAATATCAGCGTCGATTACCGATTCGCGGATGGAAAGCGTGAGCGTCTGCCCGAGCTTACGGCGGACCTGGTTCGTCTAAAGGTTGACCTGATCGTCGTTACAGGGGTGCAGCCGGCGTTGGTGGCGAAGAAAGCTACTACGACCATCCCCATCGTGTTTACGAGCGCTCCGGATCCTGTGGGTCTAAGTTTGGTCGCCAGTCTGGCGCGGCCGGGAGGCAATATCACAGGACTTTCGAGTTTGAACCCCGAACTAAACACCAAAAGGCTGGAGATACTCAAGGACGCGATCCCCAAACTTGCGCGAGTTGGACTTCTCTGGACCGCTGGCGGCCGCGGAGGAGACATCCAACTAAAAGAGCTCAGGCTTGCGGCTCAGGCACTAAAGCTCAAATTGGAGGAGATCACGACTCAACCCGACCCCAAAGGTTTAGAGAGCGCCTTTCAAGCCGCAAAGCAGAAGCAGGTAAGCGCGATTATGACCAGCGCCGGTCGCCGCCTTTTCGGCGAAAGAAAACGAATCGTCGAGCTTACCGGCAAATATCGCTTTCCTGCCATTTACATTCAGAAGGAGTTTGTCGATGAGGGCGGTCTCATGTCCTACGGGGCGGACTACGTTGACTTGTTCCGTAGTTCCGCTCACTACGTCGACAAGATCCTCAAAGGATCGAAACCTGGGGACCTGCCCGTTCAGCAGGCGACGAAGTTTGAATTCATCATCAACCTCAAGGCGGCAAAACAAATTGGTCTGACCATTCCAATCAACGTGCTCGAGCGGGCTAACAAGGTCATTCGGTGAGGCGTGAAGCGTGAAGCGAGAACAATGAACCAAAAGATTTTTTCTCTTACGCTTGGCGCTTTGCTCTTTGCGCTCTGCTCTGCCGCAGAGGCGCAGCAGCCAAAGCGAATCTTCCGGATAGGATATCTATCGTCGGTCGATCCAGCTACTGACTCGGCCCGTTCGGTCGCAGTTCGGCATGCTCTGCGCGACCTTGGCTACATAGAAGGACAAAACATCGCCATCGAGTACCGCTATGCGGAGGGGAATCGCGATCGGTTCAGTGAGCTTGCCGCCGAGCTGG
>JAJONK010000224.1 GCA_021323355.1 Deltaproteobacteria bacterium | reverse complement strand
TTTTCATCGGGTTATTTATGGGCCATACCGCCTGCGTCATCCGATCGTGCGCAAGGGCTGGAAGGCCTGGGTCGATGCCGGCTTTCCCGAGCTGACTCCCGAAAACAAATCGCGATACATGTTCAATGCCCGCGGCCAGGATGAATTTGTGCAAATTTCCTGGCCTGACGCCTTCGACTCCATCGCTAAAGCGTTGGTTGCGATCTCGACTCGTTACAGCGGCGAAGAAGGAAAAAAACGCTTGCTCGCCCAAGGCTATCAACCTGAAATGGTCGAGGAGATGGGCGGCGCCGGGACTCGGACGGTAAAAATGCGCGGCGGCATGGGGCTGCTGGGCGTCATCGGCAAATACGGCATGTATCGTCTTAACAACTCGCTGGCGCTGCTCGATGCCAAGGTCCGCGGCGTCGGCCCCGATCAGGCGCGCGCCGGCCGCAACTTCTCAAATTATACCTGGCATGGTGATCAGGCTCCGGGCCATCCATGGGTGCACGGCCTGCAAGCTTCTGAATGTGATTTCAACGACCTGCGATTCTCCAAGCTCATCATCATGGACGGCAAAAACCTGGTCGAGAACAAGCTCACCGATTCGCACTGGTTTATCGAAACCATGGAGCGCGGAGCGAAGATCGTGGTGATCGCGCCGGAATACGGCCCGCCTTCCACCAAGGCCGACTACTGGATTCCGATCCGGCCACAGACCGATGCGGCGTTGTGGCTCGGTATCACCAAATTGATGATCGACAAGAAGTGGTACGACGAGGCATTCGTCAAACGCTTCACCGACTTTCCGCTGCTGGTGCGCACCGATAACTTGAAGCGGCTGCGCGCGGCGGAAGTCTTCCCGAGTTACAAGACCACGCTTTCACCCGATGGGCCGTCGATGAAGATCCAGGGCCTGAGCACAGAGCAGCACGCGCAGCTCGGTGATTACGTGATCTGGGACAATAAAACAAAGGGCCCTGTCGCGATCACCCGCGACGATGTCGGCGAAACCATGGTCAAGAAGGGCATTGATCCAATTCTCGAAGGAACGTTCAAGGTCAAGCTCGTAGACGGCAAGGAGGTGGAAGTCGCTACCCTCTGGACCCTTTATCAAACTCATCTGAAAGACTACGACCTCGACACCGTAGTCGAGATTACTCAGGCGCCCAAAGAGATGATCACCCAACTGGCGCAGGACATTGCGACCATGAAGCCGGTGGCGATTCACCAGGGTGAAGGCATCAATCACTGGTTCCATGCGACGGAAATGAATCGCGCCTCCTACTTGCCTCTTATGCTCACGGGAAATATCGGCAAGCCCGGCGCCGGCTGCCACACGTGGGCGGGCAACTACAAAGCCGCGCTCTTCCAGGGTTCGCCCTGGACGGGTCCTGGCTTCAAAGGTTGGGTGGCGGAAGACCCCTTCGAGCTCAATCTCAACGAGAGCGCGCACGGCAAAGAGATTCACGCCCATGCCTACACAAAGGACGAGGAACCGGCGTATTGGAACCACGGCGATCTGGCTTTGATCGTCAACACGCCGAAGTTCGGGCGCAAGAATTTCACCGGCAAGACCCACATGCCGACGCCCACCAAAGCTTTGCTCTTTAATAACGTCAACCTGATCAATAATGCCAAGTGGGCTTACGGCATGATCAAGAATGTCAATCCGAACGTCGAAATGATCGTTTCGATGGACATTCAGATGACCGCTTCGATCGAGTATGCGGATGTTGCCCTGCCGGCCAACTCGTGGCTCGAATTCGAAGGATTGGAAATCACCGCGAGTTGTTCGAATCCTTTCCTGCAGATCTGGAAAGGCGGCATTCCACCGGTATTCGACAGCAAGGATGATCTCGACATCATCGCCGGCATCGCCAACGCGCTCGCGGATGTTACCGGCGATAAACGATTCCGGGATTGCTTTGCCTTTGCCGCTGCCGACAAACGGGGCATTTACATCCAGCGCTTGCTTGACACCTGTACGACCACGGCCGGTTACAAGCTCAGCGACATCATGGCCGGCAAATATGGCCCTCCGGGCGGCTGCTTGCTGAATTTCCGGACCTATCCGCGCATTCCGTTTTACGAGCAGGTTCATGACAGCGAGCCGTTTCATACCGATACCGGACGAATGCATGCTTACGCCGACGTGCCTGAGGCTATCGAGTACGGCGAGAATTTCATCGTGCATCGCGAAGGGCCGGAAGCGACGCCGTATCTACCGAATGTCATCGTCAGCTCCAATCCGCTGGTGCGGCCGGAAGACTACGGCATACCCGCCAATGCGGAACACTGGGATGAGCGGACGATTCGCAACATCAAGATGCCCTGGAGCAACGTGAAGCAGACGAAAAATTTTCTCTGGGAGAAAGGCTTCCAGTTCTATTGCTTGACGCCCAAGACACGCCATCGGGTACATAGCGGCTGGTCTAACGTGGATTGGCATATGCTGATGGACTCGAACTTCGGCGATCCCTACCGGCTGGACAAGCGAGCGCCCTGCGTTGGCGAACATCAACTCCACATGAACCCCCAGGCGGCCCGCGATCTTCACATCAATGACGGCGATTACGTCTATATCGATGCCAACCCGGCTGACCGGCCTTACCTCGGAGCCAAACCAGGCGATCCTTTCTACCGGGTATCGCGTTGCATGCTGCGCGTCACCTACAACCGCGCTTACCCGTACAACATCGTCATGATGAAACATGCGCCCTTTATCGCCACGGAAAAAAGCGTAAAGGCGCACGAGACCAGGGCGGATGGGCGGGCATTGTCAGAGAACACCGGCTACCAGGCTAATCTGCGCTATGGCTCGCAGCAATCGGTTACACGCAATTGGCACATGCCGATGCATCAGACCGATACATTGTTCCACAAGAGCAAGGCGTTCATGGGATTCATCTTCGGCGGTGAGGCGGACAACCACGCGGTCAACACCGTACCCAAAGAAACTCTGGTGCGAGTCACTAAAGCGGAAGACGGCGGCATGGGCGGCAAAGGGATTTGGAAACCCGCCACGAGCGGTTTTTCGCCGGACAACGAGAACGAGCTGATGAAGCGTTACGTGGCTGGAGATTTGACGAAGGTGAAAGCGTGAAAATTGGTTCAATGTTCAAAGTTCAAGGTTCAAGGTCGAAGATCCGAAATCGTTGAACGTTGAACCCTTGAACCTTGAACGCGAGCGACGAAGGAGCGAGTCATGCCCTTTAAAGATCCCGACCCTACCGATCCGAACGTGCTTGTCGGCGTGATGCTGCCCGCGGACGCCGAAGCAATGCGCGACATGGCGTATGTCTTCGCCGAAGAGTTCGCCCGCCTCGGCTACACGCGAGACCAATTGCTATGGCTGTTCAAGAATCCGTTTTACGGCGGCGCGCATGGAGCCTATCGGTCGCTTGGAGAACGAGAGACTCTGTCAATCATCGACGAATGTTTGAACATTTGGGGAAGTATCAAAGTAACAGTTCAAGACGTTCAAAATGTTCAAAACGTTCAACCCCCTCCTGTATTCTCCCCCGCGAGCGAGGGAGGGGGAAGAACCGGAGGTTCGAACCTCCGAAACGGCTTGAACGGAGCGCAGCGTTTGAACGACTTGAACGTTTTGAACCGGAAATGTGAGGAGCGAGGCGATGAGTAACGTTTACAACTGGCAGATCGGCCGGGAGATGAATTATCCCTACACGCAGGCTTTTCCGAAGCGCCAGTTCGCCTTTGTGTTCAACATCAACCGCTGCATCGCCTGCCAGAGCTGCACCATGGCTTGCAAGTCAACCTGGACGTTCAGCAAGGGCCAGGAGCACATGTGGTGGGCCAATGTCGAAACCAAACCGTACGGCGGCTACCCGCAGTTCTGGGATGCGAAAATTCTCGACCTATTGGAGAAGGCCAATCCCGGCAATCAACAGTGGTCCGGCAAACCAACCGCCGATAAGAAAAAACCGTATGGGCAATTCGACGGCAAGACTATTTTCGAAGCGCAAAACATGCTGGCTCCGGACAGCGCGCGAGTGCTGGGCTATCTTCCGACCGACGCGAGGAATGGAATTCGCCGAATATTTTCGAAGACAACCCTGTCGGCAAAAAAGGCGTGCGCAACGAGCTCGACAAAGAAGGAGCCGCGCTCCCCGAGCACAAGACCTGGTTCTTCTATCTAGCGCGTATCTGCAATCACTGTAGCTATCCTGCTTGTCTGGCCGCGTGCCCGCGCAAAGCCATCTATAAACGTCCCGAAGACGGCATCGTCCTGATCGACCAGAAAGAGTGCCGCGGCTATCGCAAGTGCGTCGAGGCCTGCCCGTACAAGAAGACCATGTATCGCGGCAACACCCGCGTGTCAGAGAAATGTGTCGCTTGCTATCCTCGTATCGAAGGCAAGGATCCCGAGAGCGGCGGACAGCCGATGGAGACCCGCTGCATGGCCGCTTGCATCGGCCAGATCCGCATGCAGGGTTTGGTCAAAATGAATAACGACGGCACCTGGGCTGAAGACCGTTACAACCCGCTCTACTACATGGTTCATGTCGCCAAAGTCGCCCTGCCGCTTTACCCGCAGTTCGGCACCGAGCCCAACGGTTATTACATCCCGCCGCGTTGGGTGCCGCGGGATTATTTGAAACAGATGTTCGGTCCCGGGGTTGATGAAGCCATCGAACGCTACAGCTATCCCGACAGAGAGTTGCTCGCCGTGTTACAGCTCTTTCGCCGTTCGAATCTAATCATCGACCGCTACGAAATCAAAGAAGGAGAGAAAATTTACGAGGCCGAACTGCGCGGGCGCAAAATCACCATGTACAACGATACCGTGATCGCTTACGGCCAGAACGGCAAAGAGATTTTTCGCACTCAGGTTGAGGAACCCGTACATGTCCGGCCCAACAAACATGCAAATTCAATATGAGATCGGACCCGTCAAATCTCTGAAGCGCTTGAATGATTTGACCGATTTGAAGACGGAGTGGAGAAAATGAACCCAATGAGCGTTAACCCAGAACCAAGCGAGCTTGAGCTCGCCTTTTGCCGCGCAACTTTATATAGCGCGCTGGCGTTGGGCTTTCGGCCGCCGACCGAACAGGCCATCGCACGGCTTGCAACGGCGCAAAACGCGGCGGCTCTCGGAGAAGCGGCGGCCCTGCTGGATATCGATGGCAAACTGGGGCTTGTCTCACTGGTCCAGGCTGTCGCTCACGCGGGTGCTGCCGGCGCAACCGTCCTCATGGCTTCATATCGAGCCCTATTCGGTCATGCTGTGCGCGGTCCAATTCCGCCCTACGAGACCGAGTACGGCAACGAAGCGCTTTTTCAGCAGCCGCAGGAGATGGCCGACTTGATGGGTTTTTATCGAGCGTTCGGCCTTTCAGTCAGGGTTGATGGGCACGAACGCTGCGATCACATTAGCTGTGAATGCGAGTTTCTGTCTTTTCTGGCGCTCAAAGAAGCCTATGGCTTAGAGCACCGCGACGCAGAGATGGTGCAGCAATCGCGCAAGGCTACGCGCCTGTTTCTGCGCGATCATCTTGGCCGATTCCTGCCGGCATTTGCCAGCAAGCTGCAACGGGAGAATCGAACCGGTTTTTACGGCATGCTGGTCAAGCTTTGCCTTGCATTCATCGAACTCGAGAGCAATTGCTTCGACGTGCCGCGGGGCGCCGCAAGCCTTGGTTTACGTCCAGTTGACGATGACCGGATACCGATGGCCTGCGGTAGCGGCGCGGAATGCGCGGCGCTGCCCGGCGCCTGCGCGCCGGAGGGAGCCGATTCGGTATGAGCCAGACAATCCTGCTTCGTTACGATCCGCGCTTGATTGAGGAAGCGGTGTTTCTAGCTTTGCACAACCGCCCGGATGGAAGGCAATATCAAGAAGACCGCGAGCGCGTCTATGAGATTGCCGATGCGGGGGAACGAGACCGGGTATTCGGCGAGTTGAACAAAGAATGGCTCGTTCGACTTGGCCTGACAAAAGCGGTCGAACAATCTTTGGCCGAGCAGCCCGAAATTATTTCGAGGGCGAGCAGTTGTATCGTCGGTCGTGTTGCGCAAACCAAAGAAGAAGGCGCCGAGCTTTTTGTCGCCCCGGATGAGCCGCTCGACGCAACTGCCTGCCGCACCGTCAGCATTCTGCTCCGGCCTGAATCGATGCTACAGCCGGAGACATTACTGACTTTTCTACGCCACGAACTGTTTCATATCGCCGACATGCTCGATCCGGCGTTTGCTTACGAGCCGGCATTGCCAAAGGCGGAAGGCGGTCCCACCTACGACACGTTGATCACCAAGCGCTATCGCGCGCTATGGGATGTGACCATCAACGGCCGGATGGTGCGCCGCGGCTGGCTCCCGGTAACCGCGCGCGAGCAGCAGCTGGATGATTTTCTCAACGCTTTTCCGATGTTCAAAGAAAATCACGAAGAGTTTTTTAGACCGTTCTTTGACGCCGAGCAGCCCAAGCACGCCGAACTCGTCGCGTTCGCCTTTGACCCGAGAGCCGACAGCGGACGTCGAATTCATAAATCCGCTCCCGGCGATCATTGTCCCTTGTGTAGATTCCCGACGCACGCCTTCGAACCAGAACCCGATAGTCTCGGGGCCGCGGTGCTAGAGGCGATCACAGAGGATTTTCCGAACTGGACGCCTTCGCGCGGGCTGTGCGTGCAGTGCGCTGATCTTTATCGGGGCCGACGAATCTCGATGGATGCCTTGAGACTTCTACCGGGATGGAAACCACGGCATCGCAAGCATGAGCGGGGCAAGCCACCGGCTGTCCCAACAGGCCGATTGGACAGATGATTCCCGTCCACATCGCAGGCGTCGGCATGACCCAGTTCGGAAAGAGCTCGAACACGCTGGTCGAGATCATGCGCGCTGCCGCAGTGGGTGCGCTAGCGGTTTCAAAGATCCAAGATTTCGATGCCATTTACATTGCAGTGATGAATCCCGAAGAATACACCGGCGACGCTAATATCGCTTCACATGTAGCCGAAGCGCTCGGATTCAGAGGAATCCCGGCGGTGAGAGTGGAAACGGCATCTTCGGCTGGCGCGGCAGCGGTTCATGTCGCGTATCACGGCGTGGCGTCGGGATATTACCGTCATGTATTAGTGGTCGGCGGCGAAAAGATGACCCATCTGACCACAAGCGCGAGCACGAGAATTCTCGCAGAAGTCATCGATGCGCAAGAGCGCAATTGCGGTGCCACCATGCCGGCGCTGGCCGCCATGATAACCGCCAGGTACCGCAAGAAATACCGTCTTTCAGAATCCACTCTGGCACAGGTTCTATGCGCGGTTGCGATGAAGAATCACGCCAACGGAGTTCATAATTCTTGCGCTCAGTTTCGCCAAGTCATCACTCAAGAGAAATATTTTGCCAGTAAATTCGTAGCAACCCCCTTAAGACTGTACGACTGCGCGCCTATGACCGACGGCGCCGCCGCGATTATTCTTACCGGCGAGCGCACCGACGTCGCGGTCTGCGGAATCGGTCAGGGTACCGGCCCGGTGAGTTTGCGCGAGCGAGAAACCTTCACATGTTTCCCGGCGACCCAAATCGCCGCCAGGAGAGCTTATCAAATGGCCGGCATCTCGCCCCGGGAAATCGACTGCGCAGAGGTTCACGACGCCTTCACACCGTTCGAAATAATCGGCACGGAAGACCTCGGCTTTTTTCCGGCAGGTAAAGGAATGCAAGCCGCTGCATCCGGTCAGACAGCGGCGGATGGGAATCTGCCGATCAACGCGTCCGGCGGCCTCAAATCACGCGGCCATCCCGTGGGGGCTAGCGGTGTGGCTCAGATCGTCGAGATCGTGCATATGCTGCGAGAACAGTCAACGGCGAAGCTTAGGCGCGCGCCCCATCGAGCCCTGGCGCAAAGCATCGGCGGGCTCGCTTCCAATAATTTCGTCACCATCCTGGAACGCTCGAAAGAAGTCACGCAGCTCCGTCGTTCTTCGATAGCACCGGCAAGCCGCCGCGTTGAGCTGCCTCGGGCGGATAAGAAACCTTCCGCTGAGCCTATAGAAAGCGAGGGCGTGATCGAAACCTTCACGATTGTTTACACGACCCCGGACGGCTTCTTACCGCCGCTGGCTCTGGCCATGATCCGCGACCGTAAAGGAGCGCGAATCATGGCCCAAGGGGAAGACATCAGCCACTTGCAGATTGGCCGCGAGGTATGCCTGCATCAAATCGCAGGAACTTTCTATTTCACCGTAAAAAGTCGATTGAAAAAGATTCGTGCCGCAATGCAAGATTTTTGCACGGGGCGGGCGATTCAGAACGACCCTAAGACTCCGACTGAGAAGATTGAGTTTATTGCCAAGAAAACAACCTGCGGCTCCGAGAAACAGTTTCATTCAATTATCAACCTGATTGCCGAAGAGCTTCGCGGCGCGATTGCCTCCGGCAAGATCGCGCCTGGCAACCGTCTGGCCGAGGGTCAGCTCGCATTGTCGCTCAAAGTTGGCCGGGTTCCGCTGCGTGACGCTCTGCGGCGGCTCGAGGCAGAGGGATACATAACCGCCGTTTCCCATGACCAATTCATGGTGAGCCAACTGACTCTTGAAGACGCGGAGGAATACTATTCCATCGCCGGCTCGCTCGAAGGATTAGCGGCGCGGTTAGCCGTGGAGAGAGGCAGCGCCGAAGAGCTTTCTCGGCTAAGAGAATTGCACCAACGGCTCAAGCTGGCCTATCGGGGAAAAAATTTGGAGCAATACTTCGAAGCAAACCGGCAGTTTCATCGCTTCATCGCTCAGATGAGCAGAAACGGCCGGCTTTATCAGCTGATCAGCGAAATGCGTCGGGGACTACGCAAAGCTCGGTTACTTGCACTGCAACTGCCGCAACGAACGGATTATTCGATGCGCGAACACGATCAGATCCTCGATGCCTTTCTCAAGCGCAATCCGGATCTCGCCGAGAGCACGGTTCTAAAACACCTGGCCAATCAGCTGACAGCGGTCAAAAAAATATTGCAATCGGCGGAGGCCTCAACCATGCTTAGCTTCGAGGAATTTTCAAGGAGTCGTCTGCCGTGAAGTTCCCTCTAAGTCCAAATCTATTTTCTTTTTTGGAGGTGTCTCATGAGCCTGGAAAGAATAGCTAGCAAGACTGTGGTGACGATTTCCTCGGATGCGAGCGTGCTTGAGGCAGCGAAGCTGATGCATTCCAAGCACATTGGCTGCCTGGTAGTAACCGATGA
>JAJONK010000622.1 GCA_021323355.1 Deltaproteobacteria bacterium | reverse complement strand
GGCTCGACTCCAGGTCGACTTGATCGAATCCCATCCCCAGCAAGAGCCATCGAGCTCGCCGGCTTCCATCGCGAGCCGTACCGGCGCCGTTCCCTTGTATCCGGAGACCAGCTGAATCGGAAAGTTGGTCGCAGTGCTGAGAACTCGCAAGGTATTATCGGTCAGGTTTCCAGGTCCGACCGCCCCCATCTTCACCGGCTTTGGTGAGGCGAGCCATTTATCCGTGCTGACAATGCCGCTTGTCTTGGTAAAAGCGCAGGAGAAATGGTCCGCGGTGGGCGCGCCGAGATAGGTAAATTTGCGCATGTCGAATTCGACGCCGGGCTGCCCGAGTATTTGGCTAATGCTCTGGCTGCCGGTGAAATGGCCGATGGTGAGGCCGTCCGGCTTCGCTGCTTTGTAGATGTGATTGGCTGCGATCATCATGCCGGCGCCGGGCATATTATCGACGATGATGGTTGGGTCACCGGGAATGTGCTTGGACATTTGTCGGGCGATCATGCGCGCATAGGTATCGAAACCCCCGCCCGGAGGGCCGCCGACGATGATGCGCATGGTCTTGCCTTTGAAAAAAGTGTCTTGCGAATAAACGCTTGATACGAGCAAGAGCGGCACCAGAAGCATCGTCAGAAGAAAACTTGCGCAGCGGATTTGTCGTTTCATTTAAATTTACCTCGTGAGATTTTTGCTCGTAGATTTACTTCAAGCTCGCGCCGTGGGTGGCGAAGGTGCGTTCGATGAAGCCGCTTTCGTCCAGTCTCCGGGCAATGCGACCGTCAATAACATCCTCCACTTTAAGATCTCCCACCTTGGGAGTGCGTGTCTTCAAAAGCCGCTGCACGTTGCGCAGCCCTTCAATAGAAGGGATCGGCTTGCGATCGACGCCGCGGGTTAGATCGAGATATCCATCTTCCGCGCCCGCGGCGTCAGTCCTCAGGTGACGCATCAATGATTTTATAACTGCCGGTTTGTTCTTCGGCGCGAGAGAATAGGCCAACGCTTCAATTTCGGCTTTCAAGTAATTCTCCGCGAGATCGCTTTTCTGCTTAAGCAGAGCGCCAGGGACCACCATCGATTGGCCGGCGAGAAGCTTGGTCATCTCGGTATATTCGTGCAGGATCGTCATGCCTTTTTGCTGGAGTTTGCGGCTGAACGCGCCGTCCGCCTGGATGCCCTGATCGCCGACCACCTGCATTTGAATTTGATCGCGCTGCTGATCCAGGCCGAGGTGTTCAAGCCACAGGAGAATGCCCATCCATGTCGTTCCGCCGATGCTGGTCACGGCGAATCGCTTGCCGCGCAAATCTTCAGCTCTCTTGATGTTGGGGCGGACGACCAGATCATAGGTGTTGCGGCTGGAGAAGCTGGCGACGAATTTAAAATCGTGTCCGGCCGCAACCGCGGCCAGCATGGCGCTGCCGCCGGTGCGACCGATGTGTATGTCGCCCGAGGCCAGGCCGGCGACCAGGGTCGGCGCGCCGCGGATCAGAATCGGTTGCGCATCGATGCCGTACTTGGCAAAGATTCCCTGCTCGTGAGCAATCCAGAGCGGCATCAGGCGCGCCGTGACAGTCGCGTAGCCGATGACCGTTTTCACCGGCGCGGCCGCGCTGTGCGCCGGAATGTGCCACGACAGTGGCAGGGCGACAAAACAAAGTACAATCACACAGAATCTGATGGAGCGACAATTCATTTCTCTTGTTCCTTTCCAAAAATGGCGAAACTTTAATCAGTTAGAAACTTTATCCTTGATGTTACCCAAATGGTACCGGGCCCTATGCGGTGATTCAATGATTTGCGGCGTTGGCGGCTATAAAAATGATTCACTCGCGCCACGAGCTTGCAAATTCCATTTGTATTATCGTCTCGTGTTGGAAATGAATCACAGGAAGAGAGGCTGTAGGCAACTTCAATTACCGTTCAAATGCCGTGCTAGCCGTATCAAGTTTTGAACTGCTCTAGCCAGTGCGTGATAATTTCGATTACCTCGGGTTCGTGTTTGTCGTAGAAGTGATTTGATCCTGGAACGATTTTGTAAGTACCGGTTGCGCCGCTCGCCTCGGCAAGCTCTTTGGAATATTCCGGGAAAAACGGATGTTCCGCACCACCCGCGATAGCGAGATGAGGACAGCCTAAACGGCCGGCATGAGGCCGAACGTCGTTGTTTTCGTGTTTGCCGTACTTGTTGACGTACGTACGGGCGCAAAACATTCCCATCGCTCCGCTCGCCGGAGCCCAAAGAATTTCTTCTCCTTTGCCTTGGGCCACCATTTCTTCCGCTTGGGCCATCAACTGCTTGAATTCGGGCTGTTCCATTGCTCGTGCTGAATAAAATTGTTTAGGGCAAGAGCAAGAAACGATGCCGACAACATCACGACGGCGCCGGCTGCCCTGATACATGAGCGACTTGATACAACCCAAGCTGTGGCCAATCAGAATGAAGCGCTTGTAGCCTTGCCGGTTTAGGCACTCCAAAGCCGTGATAGTCGCGTTCGGCGATAGCTTGCCCGAAAACAGCAAGAGGCGGCAGATAAAAATTCATCGCTACCCCATGCACGAAGAGCAATGCGAGATCGGACAACTTATCCGCTGGTGTGAAGAGGAGACCGTGCAGAGTTTCGTCGTCCGTGGTTGTAAAACTCATCAGCTGGGTGTGGATCGTCGTCATTGCGGTGTCTCCCTGCCACTCACATCCGAAAGTAAAACTTTTTTGAGTTTGGCGACTACCGGAGGATCGAGATCATAGAAACTGGCGAGCGTCTTGGCGGTCGCAGCACCGTCGATGGGAGCAATGTCGAGTTTCGCTTTCTTCGCATCTGCAAGAAACTCCGGGTCCTTCAAGGTGTCGAGAAAAGCTTTTTGTAGAACCGTCACCCGGTCTTTCGGTGTCCCCGGTGGCACAGAGTAGCTGCGGAAGCTTGTTCCGTAAGCATGATCGAGAATTTCCAAAAGCTGCCGCGCTTCCTTAGTCTTCGCATAGTCGATGGCGACAGGAACGTCCTTTAGTTCGGGATGCGCCTTGAGAGCTGTTTGCACGACAACCTTTACTTGGCCGCTCTCAAAGCCCTGAGACCAAGTCGGTTTCATAGACTCCCAAGCCCAGCACCCGCCGGAGACTTCGCCGGATTCGGCTGCAAGACGGATCGGGCCG
>JAJONK010000223.1 GCA_021323355.1 Deltaproteobacteria bacterium | reverse complement strand
GTCTTTTTAGTATCGAGAAAGTGCTGCAGCGACGCGCGGCCTACTACCATTGAAATATGAGCGGCGCCGCTTTCGAGTTGCTGATAGCGCGCCTCCGTGCCTTGCACATGACGCCATGAAACATCCAGTCCATATTTTTCATAGATGCCGGCATCGAGGGACAGGTAGCCCGAGGGGTCGCGCGCAAACTTGCCCTCGGTTCCTTCAAGGTGTCCATACATGACATTGAGCTTTGCGAGTTCCATGCGAGCTCTCCTGTGCCGGTGGTTTCACCTTTCTATATTACGGATGGGTGCGGCAGACAAATAAATTGCGGGCAAGTTCCATATTGACAGCGCGCTTGGCGCGGGAATAGAGTCGCGGGTAAAGCAAGTGCAGTGAAACTACCTGCAACGAAAAAAGGAGGTCATCATGGAGACGAGGGACGTTTTCGCGTTAGCGAAGGAAAGAAAAAAGGGACAGCGGCGCCTGGATCTTTTTCGCAGGGACAATCTAGAAACGTGGATCCTCTATTTCCCTCCAGGAGATGTGCAGAGAATGCACAATCATCCATCGGATCGAACTTATTACGTCCTCAGCGGTCGCGGCGTGATGAAGGGGCTCAAAGAAACGCATGAGCTTTCTCCGGGTCAGATCATCAGCATACCCGCCCACGAATACTATGAAGGATCCAACCCGCACGATGAGCCGATGATTCTCCTGGGCAACAGTCACAAAGCAACGCCTGAGGATGTTGCCAAGGCCGGCGGCCAGCGCAACGAAATCGATGACAAGACCGGCAAGCGAATTATTTATCAGCACGGCGGCGGCAGAGATGAGGGAGTGCTGGCCGACTGAGCCGCTTAGCCGGTTACGCTTGTACAGAAGTCCGGCGGGGTGATTCCCGCCGGACTTTTTTATTTTGTAGTGAGCGACGTCTACAAGCGAAGTTTAGATACATATTTCGTATGGGAATTGAGCTGCAAGCATTTCGCGAATAGCGATGACGCTTGTAGGATTACATCTCCCTCCGGAGATTCCGACAACACCATCTAACACGACCTTAACCCCCGCCGAGAACAGCTCTGGGTGCCATAGCCCGGATGCTATCTAACGCGAACTTCGAGTTAGGATTTTTTAGCAATTATGCTATCATTCTTTCGCTCACCCAAATGAACAGCAAACCCATCGACTTAACCGAGGTTTCGTCGTCCACTTCCTGGCTTTCAACTGTGCTAACCAAGAGACGGCTCAAGGTATGGTTATGGCTCGCGCTTTCATTGCTGTTGCTGGCTGCCGGCATAGTCATCGAGTTCAAGACTTCGATCGTTCAGGCGTGGATTTTTACCCGCACCAACGAACGGCTCTCCTTTGAGCTGGCGCCAGGGGCGGCGTCAAGTATCGCGTTTCCTGCCCCGGCACCCTTCGACGATCGTCGTGGTTACTCGAAGTTGGCTGATTTTCAGAGCCGGCTTTTATCTCACGGTTTCCAGGTCAGCCAACAGGCAAGACAATCAGAGACCATGGTCAATCTAATCAGCCAAGGCATTTCGCCGCCTTATATCGAGCCGCCGGAGACCGGCATCGACATACGCGGCGTCGCCGGCGTGCCGCTCTTTCGCCATGCGCAATCCGAATTCCTGTTCGAGAAAATCGATAACATTCCGCCGGTACTGGTTAAAACGCTGCTTTTTCTCGAGGATCGCGATCTCGACAGTCCTAATTTTTCGCGTCAAAACCCCGCCGTCGAATGGGACCGCTTCTTCAAAGCGGCTTTGCTCTATTTGGGTTCGAAACTCTACCTGGATGTTCCAGTCCAAGGTGGCAGCACGTTAGCGGTGCAGTTGGAGAAGTTCCGTCATTCGGCGCACGGCCGCACGGATTCGCCGCTGGATAAATTCCGGCAAATCGTCGGCGCCAGCCTGAAGGCTTACCGCGCCGGCCCCAACACCCGCGCCTGGAGAGACCGAATTATTGTTGATTATTTCAATACCGTTCCGCTCGCCGCGGCACCCGGTTACGGTGAGATCCACGGTTTGGGAGAAGGGCTTTACGCCTGGTTCGGCATGCAGCTCGCAGATGCTGTCCGCGCGCTTCGGACCCCCGGGATCACTATTCCCAAGGTGCGCGTCTATAAGCATGTTTTGACGTTGCTCATCTCGGTACGGGCGCCATCGGTATTCCTGGTCGAGGAACGGGGATCGCTCGAGCACAAAGTGAACCAGTTTACTCAGTTGCTCGCGCGCGAGGGGATCATTGATGACGACTTTGCCGCTGCCGTTCAAGAGACGCCGATACAGTTCTTGTCCCATGGTCCCGTACCGCCCCAGCCTTCTTCCGGCAGAAACAAGGCGGCCAATGCGATACGGATGACGATGACGGAGCTGTTGGGCGTTACTAATCTATACGATCTGAACCGCTTGCACGTCGAGGTCGAGAGCACCATCGATGTTCCATTGCAGAAAAAAGTTGTTGAGTTTCTGCAATCTCTTACGCTTCCGGAGACGATCAAGGCCTACGGCTTGAACGGTGAACGGCTGTTGGAGAATTCCGACCCGAAGCGGGTCATCTATTCTTTCCTTTTGATCGAACCGACGCGGCAAGGGAACTTCGTAAGGGTGCAGGCCGATAACCTGGCCGCGCCTTTCGACTTCAATAAAAGCGTCAAACTGGAATTGGGAAGCACGGCCAAGCTGCGAACTTTGACACATTACCTCGAGCTGATGGCCGAACTCCACAAAGAGCTTTCTCCGCTGGATCAAAAAGAGCGGGCCCAAAGAATGCGTCAGGCTCGTGACCCACTCACCAGTTGGGCCATTGAAACGTTAAAGACTGAACCCAGCATCGCCCTACAGCCGTTTCTTGAGCGCGCCATGGAGCGCCGCTATTCCGCCAGCCCCTTTGAAGCATTCTTCACTGGCGGCGGTTTGCACCATTTCGAGAACTTCGACCGCGATGATAACGGCAAGATTTTGCTGCTGCGCGACGCCTTCAGGAACTCCACCAATCTCGTCTTCATTCGCCTCATGCGGGACGTGGTGAGCTATCACCGGGCGCGCCTTGGTTACAACGCCGATGCCGTGCTCAGCGATCCGGATAACAAGGACCGTCAGGCGATGTTGGCGAGGATTGCCGAAGAAGAATCCCGCGCTGCTTTGCGCCGCGCCTATCAAAATTTTCGCGCTCAAACTCCGGAACAGATTACCGCCCGATTGCTAGGGAACAAACGGAATGCCGAACGACGTCTGGCGATCCTCTTCTTTGCCTGGCGCATCGGCGCAGATGAGCAAGCGCTGGCGTCATGGCTGGCGCAGAACCAACATCAGGCGACCGGCGAAGTCGTCGGCAAGCTGTTCCGGGCTTATCGCAATCCGCGGCTGACGTTGGTCGATTACGCTTACCTGTTATCGTTGCATCCGCTGGATCTCTGGTGTGCTAGCGAGTTCCGCAGCAACTCTAATCTTTCCTGGGAAGAGCTCTACAATAAAAGCGCTGAAGCCCGGCGCACGGGATCGGCTTGGCTGCTCACCCCGCGCAACCGCAAGGCGCAGGATCTCCGGCTGAGAATACGTTTTGAGCGCGACGCGTTCGCGCGCATGACTCCTTACTGGCAGCGGCTCGGCTTTCCATTCAAAACGATGGTGCCCTCCTATGCCACGGCCTTAGGCAACTCCTCGGATCGGCCAGTGGCGTTGGCGGAACTGATCGGCATTCTGGTGAACGATGGGCAACGCAAGCGCAGCCTCAGCCTGAACAAGATTCACTTCGCCCGCAGCACCCCTTATGAAACCCTGATGGAACCAGAGCCGCGAATCGGTGTGCAGGTGCTGGCCCCGGAAGTAGCTCGTAGCGTCAGAAAGGCGATGGCCGATGTGGTCGAGCACGGCACGGCACGGCGTCTCAATGGAGTTTTCAGGCTGGCCGACGGCCAACTGCTCACGGTTGGCGGTAAAACCGGATCAGGCGACAACAAGTATGAAACCTTCAACCGTTACGGCGGCGTGATTTCTTCGCGGGCAACCAATCGTACCGCGGCTTTTGTCTTTTATATCGGCGACCGCTACTTCGGTGTGATCACCGCTTACGTGCAGGGACGCGAGGCCGCCGACTATCGCTTTACCAGCGCATTACCGGTCACGTTGATGAAAATTCTTGCGCCCACCCTGACAGCCAATATCGACGCGACTACAACCCGGACTTCCGACAATCCTGGAAATGGCGTCAAAGCAAATGCCACGCCGCACAAGATCAGCTTTGATGGTCCCAGCCTGATTCCGGCGCCTGTAAGCGTCGCCCATTAGCATATCTCACAGATGGCGCGAGCACGATGCTTACGCGTATGTCAATGAGCATCGGTTAGCGGGAGCGCGAGAGCCCCCGTTGCTGCTGTCACAGGCCGTATAAAAGCACTTGATCATTCCTCCATCAGCCTCTAACTTCGGCCAGCCCCATCCAGCCAGGCCCGAGCTAACCTATCCGCATCCATATTCTTTAATCTTCCTTGCAAATCGTGCTGCTGCGAGGATAGAAGTAATCGCAATACGGGAAGAGTGATGAAACACAAGACATTTTGTCTTAGCGTTTGTCGCCTTCGTTCTTTCGATGATGCTATTGCCGCTTCTGCTGTATGAAGAAAACCGGGCCTTGAAGTAAACCTGTGAGCCACACCTAACCAACGGTTAACGAGCGATCGGAATGCACTGCCTTCGTTGCCGGCATGAAAATCCCCACGGGGTGAAGTTCTGCAGCGAATGTGGCGCGCGATTAGAAGGACTATGTCCTTCTTGTAAAGCTGCAAATCCCCCGACCAACAAATTCTGCGGCCAGTGTGGAGCGACGCTCGGCCAAACCGTCGCATCGAATGTCATCTCCCTTCAGGCGTACACACCTAAGCATCTGGCCGAGAAGATTCTCACTTCCAAAAGCGCTCTCGAAGGCGAGCGCAAACACGTCACGATTCTTTTTGCTGACATCAAGGGTTCTATGGAGCTGCTGGCCGACCGTGATCCTGAGGAAGCGCGGAAGCTTCTCGATCCCGTCCTTGAGCATATGATCGACGCCGTCCATCGTTATGAAGGCACCGTCAATCAAGTCATGGGCGACGGCATCATGGCTCTCTTCGGTGCGCCGCTTGCCCATGAAGATCACGCGGTGCGCGCGTGCTATGCGGCGCTCAAGATGCAGGAGTCGGTAAA
>JAJONK010000222.1 GCA_021323355.1 Deltaproteobacteria bacterium | reverse complement strand
GCCTGCTGAGGCGACCGGCAAGCTCAAAGAGATTTATCAATCCGGCGCCGGCCCGTCGGCAGCGCGCGGCAAGGTTTCCATGATCCGGCAGGTACAAAGCCTGAATCCGGACGTTCTCGCCGCCTGGCGCGCGCTCGATGTCGGCATCATGCAAGGCGAATCGCGCATCACCCGGCGCCAGCGGGAAATGATTGCAACCGTCGTATCAGCGACCAACAAATGCAGCTATTGAATGACCGCCCACGGAGAGGCTCTCCGTGCCGAATCGAGTGATGACCCTCTGGTCGAAGGCATTAAACAAGACTACACGCAGCTGCAATTGCCTCCGGCTGAGCGGGCGATGTTGGATTACGCCGTCAAGCTGACCGTCGCGCCGTCGAGCGTCGGCGCGGAGGATATTCAAACCTTGCGCGCGCAGGGTTTCGACGATCGCGATATTTTGGATATCGTCTACGTGATCTGCCTGTACAATTTCAACGATCGGATGGCCGATGCCATGGGCATCAAAGGACATGATTTTCTGCATGGCTGATACCGTTCCTGCTTTGACGAGATCTTCGCGATTCAGAGAGAATTATCGGGGATATATGAAATCTCTCGCCTGCCCTGCGGCGCGATCCTTGTTCTAGAATCGTCAGTTCTCGAGTTTAGTTCGGACGTATCGAGCGCCGACCAGGCTAATGCTTTATCTGGCCTTGAGGGCGGGGCCCCAGAGCTCTTTCAAAAACCCGCTTTTTTCAAGATCGAGAGCGAACGCATTGTCGAAGAGTTCTTCTGGCTTCTTCTTGACGTTAACGCCGATGGTCCGGGCGTTTTCCAAGCCCTCCGCAACGGCATTGCCGGGAATCAAGAGCGAGCGATTGACGATCGAGCGGGCGTAGGCCTGATAGGCGGACTGAAGCGCAACCTCGTCGTCCAATCGCAGAATTTTGCTGACCGACTGCTTTGCCATATCGGGATTGTTCTCCACGAAGTGCACGGCCTCGGCCATGCCGGCAACGAAACGCTGCACCGCGCCCGGTCGCTCGCGCATGATTTTCGCAGAGGCTTGAAGAGCGGAATAGATCGACGACGCGTTGAGGGTGCGAAAGTCGAAAATCATGTTGAAACCGTCGCGCTTGCCGCGAACTTCCAAAGGCGGCGTGACCAGCGCCGCCTGGACGATGTCAGCCTTCAGAGCATTGTATGGCTCCAACTGGCCCTGGCCGCCGACGGGACGTATCCTCACGTCGTCGGCGAGGTTAAACCGTTTGACAAAATCCTTGGCCAGACGATCGATGAGTCGGCCCGGAGAGTTGATGCCGATGCTCAAGCCTTTCAAGTCCTCGGGTCTTTTTATGTCCTGGCGCGCAAGGACAACCCAGGGCAGACCGATCAGCGGCGCCGCGACCAGCTTTGCTTCGATGCCGGAGGCCAGGCCGGGAATGGTCGCTTCGCCGGCGCAATAAAGGAGGTCGATCTCATTGGCGGAGAGCGCCGCCAGAGAAGTGCCGCTGCCGCTGATGGAAATGAATTCCACCTGCAGGCCGTACTTTTTGAATAGGGTCTGTTCGACAGCGGTGTAGAGATGCATGAAGCCGCCCGAAATGGCGCAGGTGGCGACGCGAATTTTCTGCGCCACTTCGCCGGGCTTGGCGAGATAGGGATTGGCGCCCGCCGGCGCTGCCAATGCCAGACCGAGCGCCATCACGAGAACCGCGTGCCCCACCGTTTTACGAGTTCGAGCGCTGATCCATATGCTGCGCCCGCTACTTCGAATTTGCATTAGCGTCATTGCGGTTGCCTCCCACGGAATTCTTTGCATCAGTTTTCGAAGTAGGCTCTCGAACAGTGTTCGAGCTCGGGCCACAACCTCATGGCAGATGATGTCGATGGCTTCGCTCCCTGTCAGCGCCGGCGGCGATGCCATATCCACGATGTCTCAGCCGGGAGTCGGGTAGGAGCAGAATCACGGTGACGCCTAGTTATTAGTTAAAGATGCACTCGTTTTTCTTGGCGCGCGTGGCGTGCTGCGCCGGTCGCCGACCTCCTATCATAGCGCCGCCGAGAGATTCAAGTTCCGCCCGGTTTTTGCGGCGTCCTCTTTGACGGTCGGGACCGGTAAGCGGAATCGCCGAGAGCGATATCAACTCGGCCGAGCTTTGGATTTCACCAGAGCCAGAAGCCCATCCCTAGCCATCTCGGACGCCAGATGCAGATCACATCGCCCTCGCGGTGGAGAACGGCATTGATACCCGCCCGTGAAAAGGCATAAAAATTCATCTTGAAATTGCCCACATCGACCAAAACGACGGGCATGCGGAACTCTTCGGGATTTCTTCTCAGGCCATCAGTGATTTGATTGTCCAGTTCCTGAGCAGAACACGGCGTTCCGGCCGGGATTTTCAGCCGGCAGGCGTTCCCAATAGTAGGATTGTGGCTGTGATATATCTTCTTTGAGACCCATTGTCTTCTTTGACGGTAATGATCGAAGAAAAAATTGTGCAGGATCTCCGTCATGACGCAACGACTTTGCTGTTGGCGCTTGCGGGCGCAGCGCGATAATCTCTACCCTAGTTACCGATAAGGGAGAATCAGCAAGGATATGGATAGACTTCAAAAGTCAACGGAGCCAGTGGCAACGTCGCCGTTCCCGATTTGGAGATGGTGGTGCTGCAGCCCCACAGCGACGCCGCCCAGGAACTCGAACAAAGCGGCCCATACCGGTTATCGAGGTGGGAAATGGCAGACTATGGCGATCGGTCAAAAATCACATCATGGTTATGCATAAATGGTTATGCATAAAGAGATAAGGGGGAAGACAAGAAACATTACTTATCAAATAAGGGAAAATTTATGAAAAAGCAGAATCACTACAATTACGAGTCTTTCGGACAATGCGATTTAGCCGCGCCTGATTTTCATTTGGTCACCAACGTCGGAAGTCAAGCTCCGCAATTCACGCTCCGCAGCTTGGATAGAGAGAACGTCTCACTGGCTGACTTTATCGGAAAGGAGCACGTCGTGTTGGAGTTCGGCAGCATCACTTGACCGCCTTTCGTGGGGGAGGTTCCTCCACTCACCGAGCTTTATCAAAAATACCGTGCGCGGGGATTTGAGTTTTTTATCGTCTATACGCGAGAGGCTCATCCCGGAGAAAACTTTCCGCATCATGTGTCATTGGAGCAGAAGGTATCTCACGCGAAGGAGTTAAAGAAGCTGGACAAAGTTGAAATACCTGTTCTGGTTGACGATCTCGAAGGTAGCACTCACAACGCCTATGGCGCTTTGCCAAATATGATTTATCTGATCGATCGTCACGGTGTCGTCGTTTACAAGTCCGATTGGACAGACGCCCACGAGCTTGATGGTATGTGCGACAGTCTCGTCAGATTAGACGACATGAAAGCTCGTCAGGTGCCGATCATTCGTACAGGCGTGTCACAGCGGCTCCATTGGATTCCTATGGATCCGAGGCACCGGGAACGGATATACCGGCGTTCGGGAGAAAAGGCGATCCAAGACTACAAAAATGCCCGAGGAAGTCTTCCATATGCTACCGACGCTGATAAGGCAGATGCGCACCGTGTGACAGCGAAAAAAGCTTGAAAGGGTAATCGTCCCAATTTTGCTTGTAGAAAACGTTTGGGTGGACTCATCACCACAGTTCGCTGGTGAGCACCCTTTTAGGTGAGGTAAATATCATGGCGAACATAGACGACATTGAAGGTTATAATTATGCCATTATTGTCGGCTCGGAAAATTCATGGACTTCCGTACGTTATTGCCGGTTGGCTCCTCGGCGCCTGACTTTGAGGCGAGGCTGCTCGAGACTGGCCAGTCGGTGAAACTCAGCGAGTACTGGAAAAAAGCGACGTGTTGATCGAGTTCGGTTCCTTTACCTGACCCTATTGCGCGCTGGCGGTGTTGGAATGACCCGGCGAAATTCCAGGAAGGATTGGCGCGAACCGGGCAACAACCCTTGGGTGATTTTCACAAGCGGTGGAAAGGCGCTCAAAACAACCGCCCCGACCGGGAAGGGTTGAACTCCCGAAGTAAATAGAAGTCCGAAACGTTCAAGCTGTTCAAGCCGTCACTTTCGGATAACGTTCCGGGCAGAGTTGTTTTGCTGCGGATACTTCCCCTCGAATTGCAGCCCCAATGGTGCCTCATTGGCCAGCGGCATCACGGACAATCTTTTCAAAGATGGGATCGAGCTCACGCGCCATCGAATCGAGCTTGTCGCTACCATAAGGTGCGAAACTGCGCTCGGTCTGCGGTAGATCATGGTTGCGGTCTTGTCGGTATTTTCGATCACATATATTCGCAGCGGCGCCTCGATGCCGGCCGGTACGCTCGCCTCGAGCATGCGCACCGCATAATCATTGCGGAACACCTCGAGCACCGCGTTGCCGGGAATCTTAACGCCGCGAGAAGCGGCACCCCGGCTTGCGCTCGCTTGGGCCACCAAGCCCATGCCGTTCTCGGCTATGGCTTTTTCCAGGCGTTTAAGAAGTGCGTCGAATGGGTGTGGCGTGGGCGCTGTGACAGTGTTGGGGTACGGGTAGTCGGCGGCGATCGTGGGTCTGGCCTCATTCGCGACGAATAGCGTTGCAGCCAGCAATGCTGCTGGGCCGAGATGTTTCACACTTTTGAGAATCATGGTTTCCTCTCACCTTTTATTCACGTAAAACTCCCGCTTACTCAATTCAAAGGCGCTGCCCGCAACCCCGGATATTAGATGCCTTGAACCCAGCCGGACGAATAATTCTCAGTCTTTCTTGAATAGCTCCTGAGGATTCAATTCCATGCCATTTAACCGAACGGTGCGCTCGACGGCTACCGGATTAAGGAGACATTGCATCACATAGCAGCCGTTCTCTGCGTTGCGCACGACCGCCGCCACTTTATTGGCACTCTCGCTGGATTCCAGTTCCATTCGTGTTGAAAAGCCGAGCCCCACGGCTTTGACGGTCTCTCTCAGCACGGAGCCTTCAGATTTGTATTTGCTGGTAACGAACACCCGCGCTTTGTTGATCTTCGTCTCCATCATTTCCCCGTACCGGGAAATCTGTGTAAGCAGTCAAAAAGCCAAAGCCAGCCCAAAATATGCAAGCGGAGGCGGTGCGGAGTTATCTCCTCCGGTTCGTTCCCCTTCATCACAATAAACCGTGAAACCTCGTGCGTGTCCTTCTTTTTTCATCCTCTCCGCCGTTTCGGCGTC
>JAJONK010000221.1 GCA_021323355.1 Deltaproteobacteria bacterium | reverse complement strand
GCAGCTCTCTCCAGGACAAGCGATCTCTAACTCCACCGCGGTCAAGGTTTGGTCTTCAAGGAGCAGTGCTCGCAACTGCTCGGCATCGACATCCAGCGAGGTCCCGTCCAAGCGGGTCGAATGACCGAAGCGAATTGCCGTGATCGGATGGATCGCGAGGGTTAGCTCCATAGCAACTTAGCTTTCTACCGACATATCGACTGTATTGTGCGCACCGCGGAGTTGTCAACGCGATGAAGGCAGACCTGAAAGTATATCCAAAGATGACGATAGTTGCGCTTGCTCTTCAGTCATCCACCTGGCGCTCCAATCGAGCCAATCTGTCGCCGCACTCTCGTCAGCTCAAAGTAAAAAGCCGCAGCAAGATCTTGCTGCGGCTTTGTGTGAATTGATCATCGTGTCTTGTTGGCTAGCTGGGAGCATCAACCGCGACGATGAGTGGCTTTGAATTGTTCGAGAGTCATCTTACCGTTAACCATGCGCTCCATGTCGGACGGGCTGACGGCTAATTGCGTTTCACTCAACCGCACATCCCAATGAAAGAGCGCGCCGATGGCCGGCAAATCATTGGGCAGACGATCGGAGCGGCGGATCCAGAAGTCCCTTGCCCGGTAAATTCCTCTGGCATCGGCTCCATTGTCACGACACCACTGCAGTACCTGTTCGAACGTCATCTCTTCCTCCGGATTAGCCGATCGGTTCGAGCAGATGCTCTTTCAAGCTGGTATCGATGCCGTACAGCACCTTGCCAATCTTGGGCTTAGGGTTCGGCTCGGTGCTAACCTGATAAAGAATCAGCCGCCCGGAACCGGTGTTGTTCAACTGGTAAAAATAACCTGCCGGCACATGCACCGCCTGGTGCTGGGTCAGCTTGTATTCTTCGCCCTCGTTTAGCCCTTTCATGGTGCACTCGCCTTCGATTACCAAGAACGTATGATCCGACCCTGGATGGCAATGCATCTCGTCGTTAGCTCCCGGCTCGTAACAGTTGAGCGCGATATGGGCGCGATCCGTCTGCGTCGGGCGGATGTAATTACGGCCGGTGACGCGTCCCCATTGAGCTTGTTTCTCGGTATCGACGACAGTCGGTTTACTAATCTTTTCCACTGAGCACCTCCAAAATGTTACTAAGAAACTTAAATTTACTTATCCAGACTGATAAATCGCCTTTACGCCGCATCGCCCCACTGAAGTTGGCGCTCCATGAAATCCACCACCAGCGGCCACGACAGCTCAGCGGCATGGGCGTGATAACCGACCGCGCCCGGATCGACGTAACCGTGCCCGCCGAATGGAAAGAAGTGCCACTCCAAGGGCTGACCGTTGTTTTTAAATGCCTGCCACATCTTTTCCTGCACCGGCACAACCGTTGTGACATCGTCGGCGCCGTACAAAACGATTGACGGGCAACGAATCTTGCCCACCGCCTCTGAAGGATGAACCGGCCGTAAGGCCGACGGCGGTTCGTCACGCACCGTCGGATAGTAACCGACGAACGCGCGCACCTCGGGCGTTGCGGCAACGAAATGAATCGCAATGCGTCCGCCCATACAGTAACCGCACACCGCTACTCGTTGCTTATTCACGTGCGGCTGCGAAAGCAAAAAGCGCCAGCCCTCGGTGAGCACCCGGGTGAATTCGGGATCGGCGGTCTTGGCTTGAATCTGTGATCCGGTTTCGATGTGGGTTGCCGCAGGGTAGCCGAGTTGCTCGAAAACGTTAATAGCAAACGTGCTGTAACCCAGCCTGGCGTACTTGCGTGATTCGATGTAATCGGTCATTCCACCCTTGGGATGAATCAAAAGCAATGCGGGGCCCGGCGTCTTGCGTTCGGGATGAGACAGGAAACCGGCGATGCCGTGCTCTTTGGTGGTAAATTCCTTTTCGATGATCTGCATTCTGTTTATCCTTGTCGCCTGTAAGCTATTCCTCGATACCTAACATGATCCGCAGACATGGGTAAAGGGGTATGGGGCGATGCCAATATGTGGCGGGCGTGCCTAACGAATTTTACGACGGCAATGTTCGAGAGTTCGTGAGGTCAATAGCCGAACAGCAATCCGGCGGGCCAGCGTGTTTCCAGCATGTATTCGAAGAGGCCCCAGATCAGTAAAAAGGTGCACGCGGTGATCACCAACGAAGTAGTCCAGCTCTCTTTGCCTTCGATAAGAGTATAGAGCAGAACCAGCACGGGGAGGGCAATGACTATCCCCAGTAACCAAATGCCCAGTGCCCCGCCGATGAACCAGGCAAAGAAGAGCAAGGTGCGCCGGACTTCGACCTTGCTTTCGAGCTGGGCGGTATAAACTTCATCCATATCGATTGAGCCGCCACCGGTTTCGGCAGCTGGTGCCTTGCCGAAAGCGTCACGCGCAAGCTGTGCCACGACCAAAATCAGACCGGGAATCGCGGCAACATACACCGGCATCAACTTGGCAATGTAGGGCCAACTCCAACCCGCCACTGTGGCGGCCAGAAAAATGAAAAATAAAAAATAGGTGAATAGGTTATTCATGATCGGACCGCGCTGAGCATCGCCTACGCCGCCTGAGCTTTGGGCGAGCTCTTCAGCCTCGCCCGCATGGTCAGAAGAAAAGAGATGGCTGCCAGGCTCAGCAGCACGATCACCGAGGGCCTGGCGAGCCAGCTGAATCCATAGCTCGCCATCGATCGATATAGATAAGTCTCCATGAGACTGCCCAGTACCAGGCCTAGAATCATTGCCGGCCTGGGATAACCGAATCGCCTCATCAGATAGCCGATGATTCCGAACACCACGACCACAAGCAAATCGATCGGATCACGGTTGACACTGAAGGCGCCCATCAGAACAAATATGAAAATGATCGGCACCATGACCGAGTAACGCACCTGGGCGAGCTTGGCCAGTTGCGCCGCTAAAACAAAGCCGACCAAGGTTCCGATCACGCCGGAGATGCCCTGGATCCAGACCACGCTATAGACGATGTCGAGGTTCTTTTTAACCATCTCAGGACCGGGTAGATATCCCCACGCCAATAGCGCGACTATGAATAACGCGGTGACCACTCCCTGAGGAAATCCCAGCAGCAAGGTTGTCACCAGATCGCCGCCGTCTTTGGCGTCATTGGCGCTCTCCGGCGCGATCACGCCGCGCACATCGCCTTTGCCGAAGTTTTTTGCGTCCTTGCTGGTTTGCGCCGCATGGCCATAGGCAAGCCAATCGACCACCTGTGAGCCGATGCCGGGAACGATACCGACCCACACGCCAATAAAGCTGCAGCGCAACACCAGCCACCACTCGCGCAGAGTGTCTTTGACCCCGTCAAGCAGGCTGCCCTTTAAAGGCGCGGGTTGTTGCTCTACGCCGATTTTAGTCAACGCCAGATCCAGCGCCGAAGGAATACCGAATAGCGCCAGCGCAATGATGCTCAAGGGAATACCGTCCAGCAGATACGGCTGATCGAAGACAAAACGCATGATACCGCTCTGGCCCTGTTGGCCCACGGTCGCGATCAGCAAGCCAAATACCGCCGCGATCAGTCCTTTGATCGGACGCCGGCCGGCCAGGACTGCGACCATGCTGAGCCCCCACAACACCACCACGAACAACTCCGGCGCTCCCATCAAATAGATCAAAGGTTGCGCCGCAGGAATTGCCAGCGCCAGTGTAAAAGTTCCCACCAGACAGCCCATCCCTCCGGCCATAAAAGAGGCGCCTAAGGCGCGCCGCCCTTCGCCGCGTTTGCCCATCGGATAGCCGTCCAGCACGGTCGCTTGCGAGCCTGAACCGCCGGGGATGCCGAATAGAATCGGCAAGTACGCGGCGCAGATCGCGCTCACGGAGCTCGCTCCGATGAGCAGCGCCATACCGGTTACCGGCTCCCAGCGCACGACCACAGGCAATAGGATCGCGTACACCAACGGCATGCCGAGACCCTGTGGCGCCACTGCGGTAAAAGTGCCGATGCCGACGCCCACCATCATGGCGAGGAAAACTTTCAGATGAAGGATGTTCGTCAGGCCTTTGATAGCGGCGTCGAGCAGTGACATCTCCATTGGCAGTTTCCCCGTCTTGCTTGTTGCCGATTTAAGTACGCGGTCGAAGAGGACCAGCGCCGGATAGGGTTCTCAGCATCTCGATGACTTCGGGATCGCGCGGAATCTCTCGAATCGCCTTGCTCAACTCTTCCGGCATCAACGGATCGACGTCATCGCCGACCAGCTTCTTGTATTCGCGATGGAACTCAGCGTCCTTGAGAGTTTTGCGCATCGCGTCCTGAAGAATATCGACTTTGTCCTTGGGCGTTGCTGGTGGCAGCATGTAAGGAGAACCCACCAGCCTGAAGACTCGCCAGACAGCGAGGACTTTCTTTTCTTGCTCCGATTTGGCGAAGGTCTCGATCTCGGGCACAGTTGGAAAACGCGGATGTTTCGCCCCCAATGGCACCTCCATGATCGAATGGAAATCCATCAAACTCTTTTCAACCCACTCAGGATTGCGGCGCAACATCGATGTGGTGAGATTGGCTCTCGCGTCTAATTCGCCACGGAGAAGCGCCGCGTCAACTTCGGGCGCCGAGTAACCGGCGATGAATTTGGGATCTTTCAAACCGAGGAAATAAGCGAATAGCCTCCCGGCCACATAGGAAACATGTCCCACGGATTGCGCGCCGATGCGCAGGCCCGAGGCTCCCCGCAGCTTCTCTATGCTGCTCAAGCCCAGCTCTTTTCTTGTATAGATGATGTAGTGGCCGCCGCTTTCGGGAGCGCCAAGATAAATAAATTTGTCGAGATCATACATGACACCGCTTTCGCGCATGATCTCCAGGGACACGATACCGCCGCTCAGGGCGCCGATGGTGAGGCCATCAGGACGGCTGTTTCTAAACAGATAGTTAGCGGCTTTTCGACCGCCCCCACCGTCCATGTACTCCATCGCGATGGCTGGATTACCCGGGATATGCTTGCGTAGCACCGGAGTCATGGCCTTAACCCGCAGATCGCCTGTCCCGCCCGGAGCTGTGCTGACGATCATCGTAATGGTTTTGCCTTGGTAAAACGGTGCTTGCGCCAAGCCGGCGCCGGCAAACATCTGCAATCCGGCGAGGAAGGTTATGATTCTACCGGCCGTTTTGACAACTCGACTGCTCATCATTGCTTCTCCCAGAATTGAATGCGCGGAGTCTACCGGCGTGGTGGCAGCGCAACCGCATTGGCGAGCCGCTTAAAAACTTCCACGGCTTCCCGGTCCCGCGGCACATCTCGAATCGCTTTTTCGTGATCCTCGGGCATCAGCGGACTCGGCTCATCGCTGGTGAGTTTCTGATAATGCTTCGCAAACTCCGGATCTTTGTAAGTCTTGCGGAATGCATCCTGAAGAGTTTGCACGCGATCTTTAGGCGTCCCCGGCGGCAGAACAAACGGCGTCCCGGTCACTCTAAAGGCGCGCTGCATGGCGATGATTTTGCGGTCGAGAGGGCTTTTTGCAAACGTTTCGATCTCAGGCAGGTTCGGGAAAGCCGGATGCTTTTCACCTTTGGGGGTTTCGGTGATCGCATGGAAATTCACCACTCCGCCTTTCAACCAGTCCTTATTTCTTTGCACGATGGTGTCCGCGCCGTTGGAGCGCAGGTCGATCTCACCGCGCAGCAACGCCGGATCGAGCTCGACTCCGGAGTAGCCGGCAATGAAGCTGGTATCTTTGAGCCCGAGTATATAGGCGAACACTCGCGCTTCCAGAAAGGTCGAGAAGCCCACCGACTGCGCGCCGAGTTTGAGCCCGGGAGTAGCGCGAAGCTTTTCGATGGTGTCCAGGCCCGCCTCTTTTCGGCTCACCAAAACAGCGTGATAAGTGCTGTAAGGAGAACCCAGGTAATAAAATTTTTCGAGGTCGTAGAGAATGCCGGACTCGCCGAGTACGGCAAGCGAGACCATACCGCCGCTGAGATTGCCGATAGTCAATCCGTCCGGCTTGGCCGTACGAAAAAGATAGTTGGCCGCTTTACGGCTGCCGCCGCCGGGCATGAACTCCATAACGATTTTGGGGTTACCCGGAATGTACTTTTCCAAGAACGGCACCAAAGCTCTGACTCGAAGATCTCCCGAACCACCCGGATCCCTGCCTTGAACGATCGTGATCGTCTTTCCCTGAAAGAACGAAGCCTGGGCAAACACCTCGGCTGCTAACAGAGACAAATGCACCGACACGGCAATTACCAGAAGCCGTGCCACAGACCTAAAGATCGATTCTCTTTTCGCCATATAATCTCCTCACTCAAGAGCAAAGCCGTATCTCGAAAACGGGATGGATTCAATTACGGTTGAGGATATTTGTCAACGGCCAGTACAAAAGGCCATCCAACTCGCCGGTGTACCGACACCAGGTTCTTTTTTAGCGAGATTTCGTTCCGCAGGTGGGGAAAGCTGGCTCCAGTGGAATCAAGCATATACGGAGATGATAAAGCACGTGAGCGTGTTAACTAAAACGGGCAGATCTCGTAACAAGGATCTTTAGTGAACTAGCACGCAACAAGCTGCGGGGTAATCAAACCCGCAGTGATTGAAAGTTGGAAGGGAGAATCCATTCCAACAAACTCGAAAGAAAACTTTCATTTTCCTGACGACGTTTTTTCGCTTCGACAAATCAGAATCTGAGCGGGCTTTGCACCAGGAGAAAGCGCGCCGCGTGCGGTCGTAGTTCTTCCATGCACACGAGCACCGCCACGATCACGGTTTTTAAGTTCCACCCGCCTGGCGAATCGCTTGCCAGAGCTTCGGCGCAGTGTAAGGCATATCGATGTGATCGATGCCTAGCGGCGCCAGCGCATCCATAACCGCATTGGCCACCGCCGGCGGCGCGCCGTTGGTGCCGGCCTCACCGACTCCCTTGACACCTAACGGATGAAACGGATTGGGCGTGACGGTTTCGCCGAGGGTTAGCGGTGGCATATCGGTGGCGCGCATAACCGCATAATTCATCAATGTGCCGGTG
>JAJONK010000220.1 GCA_021323355.1 Deltaproteobacteria bacterium | reverse complement strand
TGGTCGAGGACTTCGGCTGAGATCGCGTCCGCGTTTTGTTCAAACGACTCGAAAGAAGTTTGATAACGAACTTCGACTTGCGCCAGCGAATTGGCATGAGCATGCAGCACCGGGTCGAAGTACGGCTTTGAGATCCACAGCCTCCCCTCGGGGCTATGCGGCGAGCGCGACTCCGGAGCGCCGTTGGCGGGGTGATCGAAGCGGGCGATTTCATAACCGTCCATGCGCGTGACAAACACATAATTGCGCGGATAGTCGGTGGGATAGCCGGACTCAAAGCGCATACGAGCGGCGATGCCCCAGCGGCGCAAGTGTTCGCAGGTGCGCGTGTTGGCGAGATTGGTGGTCGGAAATTCGACCGTGCCGTCGGTTTGCTCGACGACCAGGCAGCGGATGCCGCGCCATCCCAACTCGATCGCTAATGCCATGCCGACGGGACCGCCACCGGCAATGAGTACGGGATAATGGGTCATCGCATTTTGCTCGTCATAGTGTTTGTCACTATCGCGCCGCTTTGTTGACAAAGCTGAAATCAAAAACCTGATTGGTGGAGATATCTTTTCCGCTGTCGCCTAGGCTCTTCTGAGTGAAGTCGATGGCGCCTTTCATCCAGGCCTCATCTGCGCCGCCATCGGCTGGAAGCCGGCTCAAGTACAGTTCAAAAAACGCTTCCGCCAGTGCGTGGTCTTTGATGTTGAAATAATCGCTCAAAATTTTCATCGCTTCGGCGCGGTTTTGTCTGGCAAAGTGCAGCCCGCGCACGCTTCCTTTGACGAACGCAAGCACCTCCGCCGGATTGGTTTTGATTTTCTCGTCGGTGGCGCCGATGCCACCGCTTGGATAGGTCGGCATGTAATCGCCCGTATAAGCGAGCCGGGTGAAACCCTCGCGCTGCAGCACCAATGGCCGCGGTGGTGTGAACAGTCCGGCGGCGATACGGCCGGCCCTGAGGGCGAGAACCGTTTCTTCCTGCGCGCCGACCACGATGGTGGTGACGTCTTTGTTGGGTACGAGACCGTTTTTCTGCAGCAGCAATTGCATCAACAGATCGACCGCTCCGCCGCGTGACGAAATGCCGACGACTTTGCCTTTTAAGTCTTGAATCGTTCGAATCTGCGGTTGTACCACGAGATCGAATTGGGGTTTGGCGGATGCAATGAAGACGAGCTTGACAGGAATTCCGCGCACAGCGGCGGCAATGGTGGACCCTGAAGAAGATGTGTAATCGACTGAGCCGCCGAGCAGCGCCTGCATGCCGACCGCGCCGCGAATCATGATCACTTCAACGTCGAGCCCTTCGTCACGATAGAAGCCTTTTACATGAGCGATCCTAAACGGCACCTCGGCGATAGAGGCCGCGCTGACCGAGAATCGAACCTTTTTGAGCTGCGCAGAAACCGGTGAGGCGATGGTGATGAACAGAATAGCGGCCGATAAAACTGTCTGCTTTATTCCCATTGTGCAACCTCCCCCGCAAGTAAACACACGGTAAACAGACCTGTCAACATACGATGCATCGCGCTTGACGCGGATGCCAGGCTGTCGTAAGGACATGGCACGCAGTCATGAAATTAAAGCTCATCATCTTGATTGGCGCGCTCCTTCAATTGATCCTCTGGACCGGTGTTCAGGCTCAACCGATGCCTAAGATTCGCATCGGTTATCCTTCGATCAGCTCCCGACAGGCGCAGCTCTGGGTGGCCAAAGACGAAGGGATCTTTCGCAAGCATGGACTCGATGTCGAGCTGATATTTCTACGCGGCGGACAAATAGCGATTCAGGCTCTCACCGGCGGCGATCCACCCCTGGTTACGATCGGCAACGTCATCATCGCCAATTTGCAGGGCCACGATATCGTCCTCGTGGGCTCGGTGGAGAACTCCTATGATCAAAGCGTTTTCGCTCGCCCGGGAACGATGTCGCGGATGGAACAACTCAAGGGCAAGAGATTCGGCATTAGCGGCTTCGGATCGGCCACCCATAATGCGGCGCTGATTCTTTTCAAAAAATTCAATCTCGAGCCCACCAAAGATGTAGTGTTCGTGCCGACCGGCACCGGCCCCGAGCGGCTCGCCGCCATGAGCACTGCACGTATCGACGCGACTTTCTTCAACCCATCGGAAGTGCCACAAGCTTTGAAAGCCGGTTTCGTCGAAATTATTCAAATGGCCGACATTGGTTTTGAAGTTCAGGGCAGCGGATTGGCCACGTCTCGCAGCTATATCAAAGCCAATCGAGAAGTCGTCAAGTCGGCGCTCAAGGCCTACGTCGAAGGAATTTACTTTGTCTTTGCAAATAAACCAGCGACCGTGAAAACTCTCGCGCGCTACATGCGCACCACTGATCAAGACGTGCTCGACTATTCCTACGAGCATTATCTGAAAAGAACGCCGAAGAAACCGTATCCGACGATGAAGGGTATTCAAAATCTCATCGACATGTCGGCGCCGCAGGTGCCCCAGGCGAAAACCGCCAAGCCGGAGCAATTTGTTGATTTAACATTTCTTCAGGAGCTAGAAACGGAGCGGTTCTTTGAGGAGATGGGGAGACGATACAAGTAGCCGTTCCACAGTTCAATCGTTCAAATGTTCAACGTTTAAAACCACTCGAACGAAATCCTTCTGGGCACAACGTCATTTTTTCTTCGAATTTGGACGTTCGAATTTCCGAATCATTGAACCTTTGAACTTTTGAAACCGTTGAACTAACAATTCAGATTTTGAGCAGCCGCCGCGCGTTGCCCTGCAGGATCGTGTCTTTGTCTGATTCGGAGCAATCCAAGGCTTGCACCTTCTCCACGCCGAGCCAGTCGCCAAGAGTATATGGATAGTCGGTCCCGAGCATGAGACGATCGTTGCCGACTTTGGATCTCAGGTATTCCAGAGTATCGATGTCGTACACCAAAGTATCGAAGTAGAGGTTTTTTAAGTACGCGCTGGGCGGCTTGGCCGATTGCGCCGGCCGAACACCTTGGCCGGTGACGAATTCTTTGTCGAAGCGACCGAGATGGTAAGGCAAAAAGCCGCCGCCGTGGAGAGCGCATAATTTTAAGCCAGGAAAACGATCGAACAAGCCGCTGTACAACATATAGCCAAGGGAGAGCGTTGAGTCGGCTGGATTGCCGCACACGGCATTCAACCCGAAAGCGTCCATTCGCTCGGCTCCGGCGATGTGCTCCGGGTGCATGACGATCATCACGTCCAGTTCCTGCGCTTTAGCCCAAAACGGATCGAGCTCTTTGGTGTTGTAGTATTGGCCATTGACGTTGGTGCCGATAAAGGCGCCACGGAATTTCATATCTAAAATGGAATGCTCCAGCACTTTGGCCGCCCGGGCCGCGTCCTGGAGCGGAACGGTGGCCATGCCGGCAAACCGGTCGGGTCGTTGTTTGACCAATTCGTGCATGCAGTCATTGTAAAGTTTGCACCAATTTTCTCCGTGCTCGCCGGTGAGCCGGTAGCCAAGGCTGTTGGTATTGGCCTCGAGAGTCGCCAGCGCAACCTGGCCTTCGTCCATGATTTCAAGCCGCCGTTCGACATCCATCAATGCGGGCTGCAATCTATGTGGTTTGCTGCCGGCAAAGGAAAGAGCGTGGCTGCCCTTGTCTTCAGTGATATCGACTCCGAGCGCTTTGCCGTGACGTTTGGTTTCTTCGATCAGCTGTTTCGGCACGTAATGATGATGAATATCGATCGCTTGGTTTTGCATTGCTATTTCTTTCTCGCCTTATGATGCCGTTGGTTGATCGCCTCCGCTTATTTTCCAAATACACCGCTCTTCTCCAGTTCGATTAAATATCTGCGATCGATCAGTTCCTGCGGCTTAACCGATTTGGCGCGCGGATCGCTCTGGGCTATTTCATCCAAGGTGGCTTGCAACGCCGACTCGCGGATTTCCAGACGCTGCTCTAGGGCCGGGATCTCGGATTGATAAGAAGCATCGAGGATCTTGGTGTCGCTAACGCGTAGATATTTGCCGAGCACTTTGTAAACAAACGGTTTGTCGGTATGCAGGATTCTCGATGCCTCTGCCATCACGCGCATGAATCGTCCAAACACCGGGCCACGTTTGTTGAGCAAGGAGCGCAAGGTGACGAAGGATGTTGCCGCATAAGGAATGCGCAAATCGGGGCCATTGATGACGAAGCGATAGCCTTGCGCTACCGCTCTGACGTCGGCGGGCGCCGTCATCGCCGCCGCATCCAGGCCGCCGCTGACCAGGGCCGCCAGCGTCTCCGGCCCGCCGCCGGTTTGAATGGGCTGGATATCCTTGTTGGCGTCCATGCCGAATCGCCTGAGCGCCTGGACGACGAAATAATGCGTATTGCTGCCGATGCGGCCGACGCCGACCCGTTTGCCTTTGAGATCTTCCGGTCGTTTGATTTCCGCTTTGCCGAGAAGACTATGAGTCAGGATATTTTTCACGCCGCCGATAAACGCAATATCCGTGGCACCTTGAACGTAGGCGCGTACATTGCCGATGCCGCCAGTCAAGGCGATCTCCGCGTCCCCCCCTAGGGTTGCCGCGGTCGCGACCCCCGATGACGAAATGAAAATCAGCTGGAAATCCAGATCGTATTTCTTGAAGAGGCCCGCTTCCTGCGCGATCCACGGCATCGACTGGGACATGACTTGAGCGGAGTGAAGACCAACGAGTTTATCGGCCGCATGAACCCGCCAAGCGATGGATACCAGTGATACGAGCAACAAAGAAATAAGTTGGCGATAAAAGTGTCTGCGGTCGATCATCTTGTTTCTCCCAATTGCGGTTTTGCGTTCTCAACGAGGTATGGCCACGTAACCGATTCTTCTCGAACCACCAAAAGTGATTTTATCGCTCCCGTTGTGATGTTCTCGGCAGAACTGTTCAGCCCAGCGACAATAGATGGGCTCGATCGGAATTGTCAACGGTTTATCGCACCAGGGTTGCGATCGCCTCGACGTGGAAGGTGTGTGGAAATAGATCGACAGGCTGGACAGTACCCAATGAGTACCCCTGTTTGGTCAGGGCGGCGAGATCGCGCGCGAGCGTAGTCGGGTTACATGAGATGTAAAGGATCTTTTCGGCGCCGAGCGCAGCCAGGTCGCGATCGATGCCTTTGGCGCCACTGCGCGGCGGGTCGAGAACGATTTTTGAGAAGCGCTGGCGATGCTTTTTAAGTTGTGCCAATGCCGCCGGAACCGGCGAGCAAATCCAGTGAATATGGG
>JAJONK010000219.1 GCA_021323355.1 Deltaproteobacteria bacterium | reverse complement strand
TGACGCCGCAGGGTAAGGCGATATGGCGACTCGTGGCTCCAGTGGCGATCGAGAGACCGACGTTGCTCGAGAAAGTGGACTGGCCGACTCCGCCAAAGAGACCTGCCAGTGTTGTGCCGACGGATTCGGCAAGAATCCCGCCGCTAGCTGATTTCAAATCGGTCCGTTTCCATTCGAGATCGTTGGCTTTTTGGCACAGCGTCAGGTCTCCAACGCTCTTGAGAGTGGATGCAAGACAGGCAATGAAAAATGGCGGCAGTAACGATATGTCAAATGACCAACCGGTTTCAGCTCGCTGCGGCAAGCTCAGAAGTGATCCGGCGAAGGATCTAAAGAATTCGGATGTGCTCACCAGGCCGAGTGCGTAGGCGCTGCCATAACCGCACATCAACCCAAGCAGTACCGGGTAGAGCTTGAGTTTTCCCGTGCTCCAAATCGATGGGCCGATCATCGCTGCAAGCGACAAGACAGCGACAAACACGGCACGCGGATCAATCCTCGCCTCGAAGGACTGGAAGCCGAGAAACCTTGGGGCGGCCAAAGCAATCAACTCGATTCCCACCATTGCGACGACCAGACCCGTGACTTCGGGCGGAAAGAGAACTCGCAACCGTTGGACCAGCCTCGACAATAAGGCTTCGAACAGTCCAGAAATCGCCGTCAGACCGAACAGCAGCGGTAGGCCACCGAGCTTGCCTGCCAAGATGGACGCACTAATGTATGCGGGACCAACACTCAACGGGCACAGATAACCTGATCCAACCGGCCCCTTCGGCCGGGCCTGCAGTATCGTGGCGACGCCCGATGCGATCATCGATATCTGGATGACCTGTCGGGCTTGTTCGCGGGTGCCGCCGAATGCCGTGACAATGACAACAACAAAGATCCAGCCTACCGAAATGACAAATACATGCTGTAGACCGAGCAGAACGGCGGTCCCAATCGGCGGCTTATCCGTGACGCCGTAAATTAGGTTGGATGGTTTCTTGGCCATGCGCTGTTGCAGAGCCTTCGGTCTGACGATTTCGTTCTCAGTTCCAGCGGAGAAAAATAAAAATGCTGCTCTGATTCTCACCCGGTCATCTGTGATACCAACATCAGTTGGCAGGAGATGGAACTCGCCAGCTACTGACCGGCCAAAAGTCTGGATTCAGTGACCGCATGCAATAAGTCTGAGCTCAGCCCTGGGGAATAGGGCGGCTCAGAGAAATAGCGTGGGCCGTACGTGGCGTAGCAGCCATCTATAATTGTTAAAGCCCATGAGGCAAGAGGGACGAAGAAGTGTTGTTGTTGCCAGGCGGTGAGTGACCGAACTCGGCAATCACTTCTCCCGGCCGACTGTTCTAGCTGTTTGCGTTCGCATTCCTGATCGTTTTCTTACTTTGTCCCTTGACAGTTGCACCGCTGGGCTAATATGAAACTGACAGATCGCCGAGTGACGAGCTGACCTGTTAAGTGCTGTAGAGATTTAAACTGACCATATTGGCTCAAGTAAATTGTCGGGGGAACTGATGCAATACTTTGAACCGAAATCCATAGACGAGGCTTTGTCGTTACTCACCAAGCACGGGGCCGAAGCTAAAGTGATTGCCGGCGGCACCGATGTGATGGTGGACATCAAGTATAAGGAAGAGCCGGCGTGCCTGATCAACATCAAAAAGCTTCCCGGGCTATCGGGTATCCAAGAGAACGGTGGCAGCCTGCGCGTCGGGCCATTGGCGACCATCCGCGAGCTGGAGACCAACGCTATTCTGCGCGCTAAGCTGCCGGTGCTCTGGGAAGCGTCGCACCAATTCGCGTCCTTACAGGTGCGCAACACCGCCACCATCGGCGGCAACATCTGCCGCGCTTCACCCTCGGGCGAAACCTTGGCGCCGCTGCTGGTGCTCGAAGCGAGCGCCAAGTGCGCTTTTGCGGAAGGCGAGAGAAAGCAACCGTTCTTGTCATTTTTTGAGGGACCAGGAAAGTCCGTTCTCGGCGCGAAAGGTCTGCTAACTGAAATCGATGTGCCCTATCCCCCAGCCGGCAGCAAAGGCGTCTATTTAAAGCATGCCGTGCGCGGCGCAATGGATATCGCCATGGTGGGTGTGGCGGTCTTGATGACGCCGGATGCCGGGAAAAGCAATATACAAGATGTTCGCATCGGCTTGGGCGCGGTAGCACCGACCCCCGTTCGCGCGCCGAAGACCGAAACGCTGCTGCGCGGCAAGCCGTTGACCGCGGCGCTTTTGAAGGAAGCCGGCGCGCTGGCCGCCACCGAAGCGAGTCCGATCGACGATCAGCGCAGCAGCGCCGAGAACCGGCGCTGGATCGTCGAGGCGCTGACCCGGCGGGGTCTGGAACAAACCTGGAAGGCCGCGACCGGCAAGGAGATCGCATAATGAGCGTCACCATCAACACGAAAATAAACGGTCAGTCGATCAGCGCTAGCGCGGATGCGTCGACTTCACTCTTGGAGTTTCTCCGCGACACGCTGGAAATGAAGGGCAGCAAGCTCTGCTGCAACACCGGCGAGTGCGGCGCTTGCACCGTGATCTACAACGGCAAGCCGATCAACTCGTGCGTCACCATGGCTGCCGACGCCAACGGCGCTGAGATCATCACTATCGAGGGATTAGCTGACGGCGATAAATTACATCCTGTGCAGCAGGCGTTCATCGACACCGGCGCGGTGCAGTGCGGCTACTGCACGCCGGGCTATATCATGTCGGTGAAAGCGCTCCTCGATCGCACTACGAAACCGACGCCAGCGGACATCGAAGAGGCGGTCTCCGGCAACATCTGCCGGTGCACGGGCTACAATAAGATCGTCGATGCGATCCATCTCGCCGCGCAAAAGCTCCAGGTGCGATGAACCGACAAGAAAGATTATCTCCCACCAAGGCGCAAAGACGCGAAGTGTGGCATGCGATTTTTACCTTTGCGCCTTAGCGGCTTTGCGGGAAAATTTCTTAATCCGATAAGGAGACGATGGTATGGCTAAAGCTGAATTCAAAGTTGTCGGCACAAGTCCAGCCAGATTGGGCGGCGTCGAGCGTGTGGTCGGCAAGGGCGTTTACGGCATCGATTTGATGCTGAAGGATCAATTGCACGGCGCCATCCTGCGCAGTCAATACGCCCATGCCAAAATCGTCAGCATTGACACCGGCGAAGCGAAGAAGGTCGCCGGCGTTCATGCCGTCGTCACTGCCGCCGATGCGCCGAACGTGCGTTATGGGCGCAGCTACATGGATCGCCATATTCTGGCGCGGGATAAAGTGCGTTTTATGGGCGACCCTGTCGCCGCGGTCGCCGCCGAATCACCTGCGATTGCCAAACAAGCCCTTAACAAAATAAAAGTCGTTTACGAGCCTCTGCCGGTGGCACTCGATCCCGAAGAGGCCACCAAACCAAATGCGCCGACCTTGCACGAAGACATGCCGCTGCCGAAAACCATTCCCGCAGACGCGGGCCTTAAAAATATTTGCGGCCACACCGTTGTTCATGTTGGCGATGCGGAAAAAGCGATGGCCGAAGCGGATATTGTGGTCGACGAAGTTTACGAGACCAAGATGATCCATCCGCAGTATCTGGAGCCGCGCATCGCCGCGGCGCAGATGGAACCGAACGGCCGCCTCACGGTCTGGGCCAATGCCCAGGCGCCGTTCCCGGTGCGCCAGGAGGTGGCGAAGATGCTGGGGCTGTCGCTCAACAACGTGCGCGTGATCTCCGCCGGGCTCGGCGGCGGCTTCGGCGGCAAGGGTAGCGGTATTACCTCGGGCGCCGCTGTCGAGCCGATCTGCGGGCTGTTGGCGATAAAAGCCAAGCGGCCGGTGATGATTGTCCTTGACAAAGCCGAAGAAACCATCTCGACGACGATCCGTTCCGGCGCGCGCATGTACATCAAAACCGGCGTCAAAAAGGATGGCACCATCGTCGCCCGCACCGGCAAAGTTTTTTACGACGCGGGTGGCTACTCGGGCTTCGGCGTGCAAGCCGGCGGCCGCTGCACCAACATGCTCGGCGGCTGGTACTTGATGCCCAACTGCCACATCGAGGGCTACAGCATTTACACCAACAAGCAGGTCTGCGGCCCGGTGCGCGGTCCCGGCGGCCCGCAGGCGGCGTTCGCCGTGGAATCGCATATGGATTCCATCGCCGCCAAGCTGGGCATGGATCCGACGGAATTTCGCCTTAAGAATATTCCTAAAGCCGGGGACAAGATCGTCGGGGTGCCCAAGCTGCGCGATGTTTCGCTCGGCGAGACGATCAAGATCGCCAAAGAAAAAATCGGCTGGGGCAAAGTAAAGCTGGAAAAAAATCAGGGCATGGGCCTCGCGACCGGATCATGGATCGAGAGCGCCGGTCCTGGCGGCGGCGCCATCGTGAAAGTCAACGAAGATGGCTCCGTGACGGTGCATATCGGCAAAATCGACATGGGCACCATTCCCGGGTTTGGTATTCCCATGATCGTCGCCGAAGAGCTGGGCATTCCAGTAAGCGATGTCACCGTAGTCAATGTCGACACCGACGCCAGCCCGTGGGATGCCGGCACAGTCGGCAGCCGCGGCATTCTGGTTTCCGGCACTGCCTCTCGACTCGCGGCCATCGACGCGCGCAACCAGCTTTTCAAAATGGCCGCCCGCCAGCTCGAGGCGAGTCCGGACGATCTCGAGATCGTCGACAAGCAGATCCGGGTCAAAGGCACGCCGGCCAAGGCGGTAGCGCTGGCGACCGTTGCGACCAATGCGCACAACGTCATCGGCGAAGTGATTGGCCGCGGCTACTGCGACAACCTCGAATTGATGGCTGAAGAAAAAGCCCACGGCAGCTCGCAGCCGTTCACCGCACATGCCTGCATCGTCGAGGTGAGTCCGGACACCGGCAACGTGAAGATTGTCAAATACGTGGCTGTCCACGACATCGGCCAACCGATCCATCAAGCCGCCGTCGAAGGTCAAATCGAAGGCGCCACCGCTATGAGCATCGGCCAGGCCCTCTGCGAACAAGTCGTGTTCGACAACAACGGGAGAACGTTGAATCCTTCGTTCGTGGATTACTTGATGCCGACGATCAACATGATGCCACGCATCGAAACGACTCTGGTGCCCGGCTATCCAGGGGCCGGTCCCTACGGCGCGAAAGGCGCCGGCGAAATCGCCTGTGTCCCGCCGATGGCCTGCATCGCCAACGCGATCTTCAACGCCACCGGCGTGCGCATCTACAAGTTGCCGCTGAG
>JAJONK010000218.1 GCA_021323355.1 Deltaproteobacteria bacterium | reverse complement strand
TTCGTTCTACTTTACTCGTCGGCGTGCTCGGCGCCGAATCTTGAGCGCGAATCGGAGGAGTTAGAAATAGAAACCCAGCCGCAAGGCTGATTGCCGCCGTCAAAGACCGATAAGATTTACGCGATTGATTCATATCAGCGATTGATCGTCGCGGTGGGTGAGGCTGCTTTGGCTTTCGGCAACGTCGTCACGACCGTTCGATTGCTCTCCTTCAAGTAATTGTTGGCAACACGCTGCAAGTCGTCCTTGGACACTTCGAAGATCTTTTCCTGAACCGAATTGATCAGCCCTGGATCGTTGTAATAAACCGCATAATAACCCAGAGTATTGGCGCGGCTGCGCGTGCTGTAGAAACTCTGCGCCCGCTGGCGACGGACCTGGGTGCGTACCTTTTCTATTTCCCAATCCATGACAACTTCGGTCTTGGTTTGCTCCAGTTCTTCATAAACGAGCTTCTCAATCTCGTCGAGGCTAATTCCCGGCCGGGGCATAACCGAAACCCAAAACAGAGATGGCCCGCGACGCTCGTCCGGTCCGGCGGAAATACTCAGGGCGAGCTCTCTGTCCTTGACGAATTTCTGGTAAAGACGCGACGATAATCCACCGGATAGGACCTGCCCCAATACCTGCAGCGCATAAGAATCCGGAGTGTTCCCGGGCGGAATTTTATAGACGATATCCAGCCGGGGGGTTTGCGCAAAGGCATCCTCTATGGTGTTGCGGCGTTCAGCCTGTTGCTCCGGCTCCGCGACATCGGGAACGGGCGGCGGCGGCTGTGACGGAATGTTCTCGAAGTATTTTTTGATCAGTGCCATAGCCTGTTCAGTCTTGAAAGCCCCGACCAACGAGAGCACCGCATTGTTGGGCGCGTAATAAGTTCGAAAGAACTCCGCGACGTCCTTTAGAGTAGCCGCATTTAAGTCCTCCATGGATCCAATGGTCGAGTGCTTGTAGGCGAAATTGTCATAGGCGGTGCCGATGACTGCTTCATAGGTTCGACCATAGGGGCGGTTGTCGACTCCCTGGCGCCGCTCTTCCTGGACGGTATGGCGCTGGTTGTCCAGATTGGCCTGATTGATATTCAAAGAGCGCATGCGATCGGCTTCCAGAAATAGGCCAAGCTCGAGCTGGTTCGCCGGCAAAGTCTGAAAGTAGTTGGTGCGATCCGAATTGGTGGTGCCGTTGGCGCTGCCGCCGTTGTTAAGAACCAAAATAAAGTGCTCGCCCTTACCGACATTCGCCGACCCCTGAAACATCATATGTTCAAAGAGGTGAGCAAATCCCGTGCGGCCCGGCTTCTCGTCACGAGAGCCGACATTGTAGGTGACGCAGATCGAGTAGGTTGGCGCATGCTGATCTTCCGACAGAATGATACGCAACCCATTGGCAAGTTTATATTCTTTGAAGGATACAGCGATGCTATCGGCAGATTGAGCGGCGGCCTGGGCCGGCCTTATTTGCGATTGTCCAATCGCGCCCGCAGCGACAATCAGCAGGATGAGCAGCGCAAGCGAAAAAGAAATGGCTTTAGACAAGTCATGCTCCAGAGTTATAAGTTTTGATTGACTAGCTATCGCCACAGCTTTATCACCGGCGATGCAATACAGTCACTCCGCTCAGTATATGGGGACAATCCGGGAGCAGCAAGCGCACTGCTCGTCTGCTTCCTGTATCGGCCGGCTACTCCTCCATCAAATCATCCATAAGTGATTTCGCGATCATTCGAATTGAGTTGACAGCTCTTATTTCCCGGCGGTAACGTCGGCCATCAAATCGACGAGGTGAGTTTATATGGCGGGGCCGGTGAAGGAGTTTGAGGTCCATCCTTATGTCCAGTTTATGATGGACAGGTATAGTCCCTATAAAAAGTGGATCGAGGCCGAAGGCGTGCCGATCATCGGCGGGGCGTTCGTCAAGGACGTGCGCACCGAAAAACTTGGCTATTGGAAGCGTAAAGAGTGCAAGGGCGCCATTTGCACGTTTTCCGATCAGATGGTTGCCGATGCCTACATCGCAGAGATGGATCCGGGAAAGAGCACCAAACCTCAACGTCAGCTCTACGAAGAAATCATCACCGTCGCTGCCGGTCGGGGCGCAACCACCGTATGGTATGAAGGCACGGCCAAGCGAGTTTTCGAATGGGAAAGAGGCAGCACCTTCGCGATTCCACTTAACGCGTGGCACCAGCATCATAATGCCAGCGGCTCTGAGCCCTGCCGCTATTTTGCGCTCACCAGCCAGCCAGTGGCGTTCGAGCTTTTCCGAGACTCCGAGTTCATCTTCAACACGAATTATATGTTCAAAGACCGCTTCGATCCCGGCGATCCCGAATTTTTTTCCAAAGAAGGGCAGTACTTCACCGAGTACTACGGCGGCATTCTCCATTCCAACTTCATCCCTGATATCCGGAAAATCAATCTCGTGCCGCGCGAGAAGCGCGGCAAGGGCACGCGCAACATGTATATTCATATGTCCGGAAGCGCGATGTTGGCTCACGTTTCGCAGTTTCCTGTAGGACGATACAAGAAGGCGCATCGCCATGGCCCCGGTGCTCATGTGTTTCTGCTCGACTCGACGGGTTACACCTTGATGTGGAACGAGGGGGAAAAACCCGAAAGGTACGACTGGCACGAAGCGACCTGTATCTCCCCGCCCGCCGGCACGTGGCACCAGCATTACAATACCGGCAAGGAGCCGTGTAAATTTGTCGCGCTGCATGCGAACACCGCGGTGCAAAGAGAAGAGAGGGGCGTCGAGCAAATCGAATTTGAGGACGAAGATGAGTCGATGCGCAAGCTCTACGAGGACGAATGCGCCAAGAATGGGGTCAGAGTGGATATGCAGTAGTCCGCACGGTGAGAAGAAGCCGCCCCCCTAGCGCATCTGCGGCTCGAGTCATTGGAGGTTTCATGAATCAACTCAAACCGACGTCGGTGTTCTTCATTGGTTACCTGGCACTAATTGGTTTATTTAGTGTCTTAAGGACGAGTGAAGCATCCGCGGCATCCGCTTCGAGTCCGCCACGCGAGAGTGAATCCCAAAGTGAATCCATCAATGAGCTTTATGAAAAAGCCAAGAAAGAAGGCGGCCAGCTGACGCTTTATATAGCGCTGTCGGCGCGTTCGGAAGAAATCATCCTGCCGTTGTTCAAGAAACGCTTTCCCGCCATTGCAGTGAACCACATCGACGCAACCTCCGATAAGTTGGTGGCGCGGGTCTTGGCGGAGCAGCGCGGCGGACGAATCATCGGCGACGTATTCGGCGGCACTCCGGGTTATCTGGCTCAAATGACCGAGCAGAAACTGCTGGCGCCGCTTGCGATTCCTGAGGCGGCGGCTTATCCGGCGATGCTCAAGGGAGCGGAGTGGGTGGCAACCGACATGCAGTATTTTATCGCCGGATGGAACACCAGTCTGGTTAAAAAAGGCGATGAACCGAAGCAGTTTGAAGATTTCGCTGATCCGAAGTGGAAAGGCAAATTGATTGCCGAACCCCGGGATTTCCAGCTGTTGATGGGTTTGGCCAAGAGAAAATACAACAGTGACGAAAAGGCGGTCGAGCTATTAAAGAAAATCGCCGCCAACGGCGTGGAGTTCCACAAAGGTCATTCACAGCTCATCGAACTGTTGGTGGCAGGTCAGGCGCCGGTTTGCCTCACCTGCTATTCGCATCATTTCCCGCCGCGAATGAAAAAAGGCGCGCCGATTCTGCCGCTGTTGAGCGAAGGCGTCGGCGAGGTCGGTGGCAGCGTGGCGATTCTCAAAGGCGCGCCACACCCGATTGCGGCTCGGCTGTGGGCGCGGTGGGCTGTCAGCGATGAAGGGCAGAGAGCCTATGCGCAGGCCGGTGAGACACCGGCTCATCCGAACGTCGAGCCCGCGGAGAAGGTACGGCCTGAGACCACCCATATGTTGACTGCCGAGGAGGTTAAGGAGTTTCCGAAATACGAGAAGCTCTGGAAGGGAATCTTCCAGATCCGATAGCTAGAACGGCAAGACCGTTCCCACGCGTTTCGCCGCCGCGGAATGATAGATGTGGTTCGCTAGTGCGACATCTTGATTGACCAGGCCGATGGCGCGGATGAAAATCCGCTCCCGCTCGGATTGGCGTGCGGGCTTTTTGCCTGAAAGCAGTTCCGGCAGCTCGGCATAAAGATCTTTTTCGCTCAAAAACTTTTCTTGCAACATTCGCTGCATGTCCGATTTGTTCCTGCAGTGCACCCAACTATCGACGACAAACTTGTCGGCATTCTTGTAAACGTCGCTCTCCATTTCTTGATGTTTGCCGATCGAATAGACCGTTACTCCGGCAGCGAGCCAATGGTCTTTAACGAACGGCGCAGACGCAGTTGTCGCTGAGACCACCAGGTCGGCGCCGTTGAGGGCTTCCTCAGTGGAATCGACGGGACGGATGTTTAGGTTGTAGGCAGCTCCGAGTTCTCCGGCGTAACTTTGACGGGACTCGGGGGTGCGCGAGGTGACACGGATTTCTTTTAACGCAAACGCCTGCGCTATCACCGGCGCGACGGCTCTCGCGGTGTCACCGGAGCCCAGCATCGCCAGGATCGCGGCGTTCTTGCGCGCGAGCAAGCGCATTGCGACGGTCGCAGCCGCTGCAGTCCGCACTGCGTGGCACCAGTCCTCGTCCATGATGGCACGGATCTCTCCGCCTTCGCGGTCGCTGAGAATCAGAATTCTTCTCGGTCCCCTTGGCGCGCGCGACACATCGCGGCTACCACCCGCGGCTTTAATCGAGCGAATACGAAATCCTGCGACCGGCTCAATTGATAGCGCGCAGCCGGTGACCCATGACTGCCAGCCTTGCTCCGGTTTGATCGCGAGATCTTCGGGTGTCGACCAGATCACTCGACCTTCGCTGTGATCGCGCAGCGCTTGCTCCGTAATTTCGATAGCACGGCCGAGGTCGAGAACTCTTTTGACGTCCTCGTTCGATAAATAGAGAATGCCTTTTTGTTCCATGGATTTTTCGACAACACATCGCCAGTGGGAAATCCGAATATCGAATCCGCAACAGACGCAAAGAATTTAATCCTAACTACGGTCCAAACCGGCCTGTTTGGAGTTTTCCGATTTTCGAAGAATCGATATTACTTGATAATGTCTAACATACGACAACCGGTGGTCAAAAATACAGGACCTTTCTCGGTAATGAGCACATCTTCTTCGAGATGAACCGCGCTTTTTTCGGAGCGAACTTTCGGTTCCAAG
>JAJONK010000217.1 GCA_021323355.1 Deltaproteobacteria bacterium | reverse complement strand
ATCCAGTGTGCCATGCTGCGGAGTTGATGGGCTGCCTGACAGGGTTGGACTCCCGTTGAGAGTAGTGGTAGCGGGGTCCTTTGTATAAATGGGCCCGAGTGCCGTTTCTTGGCTGCAAGCATCACTGCCATTGATGGTCAAGGAAGAACCGTTGCCGGTTACATCACCTTTCGAGTAAACGACCGCTGGGCTAGAAGCGACCGCGGTATTGACTTGTCACCTTTCGAGTAAACGACCGCTGGGCTCGAAGCGACCGCCGTATTGACTTCTACAATGATCTCGACACGTGCTTTCGCACTGCTCGGGCCAGTTGCCACGGAGGTCAGCAACACTTTCCCATTGGCATCGGTCGTGTTCGACGTTCCGTCAGCCGAATCGTTGGTCAAATAAACAGAATACGAGCTTCCGTTGAGAGTGCCGCTAGCGATAGCTTGATCGTCCGTGGTCGTACTGTAACCATTGAGAACTCCATTGGCACCTTTGCGGGCGGAACTGTTTAGTTCGTCGCTGAACGAACCAGCGTCACTACTTGACATGTTTTCTATTCTGAATAATTGGCGCGCTCGTTCCGCCCCCGCCATCGCGACCTGGAGTGCCATCTGATTATTTCTAAAGTTACCTCCTATCTTGATGTCTGTTGATGATAAGAGATAAGCCGTCGTACCCAGCAATGTGAGCGCCGACAGCAACGTCAAAGCGGCGACAAGGAGGAAACCCTGCTCGCTCTTCGATAATCGATCAATGGTGATGGCCGTGAATCTGCATTGAAGCATTTCTTATCCTCACAGTTATAGAGCCAAATTCCCGGGCGTAATCGTCGCGGACATAGTGTAAGTCCTGTATCCATCGTCAGAGGTGTAGTTCGGGTCAGGTTTCGCAGTTTTAGCGGTAATTGTAATACTTACCTGACGTATGTTGGCCGATACAGTTGTCGCTGCCCCCGCACTATCCAGATAATTGAAGGTAAACGCTGCAATGTGCTCGGCAAGTACCTGGGCGCTACCGCTGCCTACAGCTCGGGTAATCTGCTGGTTCGCACTATCGAATGCGTACGTAATTTGTTCATTGGCGGTGCTACTGGTGCTGATTGCTCCGTCTGAATTAAGATCCGCTTGAACCATCAACTGTGTAGTGCTGTAAGTGACTCCGTTAAAACCTCCCCCATTGGGTTTGTAGCCGGCCATCTTTAATTCACGAGAAAGGATATCGAGCACGCCTCGGGCGTTTTGCTGCATTTCATTAATTTGTTCTTGCGCATTATAAATCCGGGTTTGTGACATGAAGGTCGTTGTAACCGCAGCAAGTATCACCATTCCAATGCCCATCGAAACCATGAGCTCGACCAAGGTGAATCCTTCTAGATTTCTAAACTTTATGGACCGCGGAAAATTCATTGGGCCAGAATTGTCTGAAGAGAGACCGAGCGAGCCGCATTATTGCTCTCAGCCCAACTCACCGTAACCGAAATCGTTTTCGTGTTTGTGCTTGGCGAATCATTTGTGATGATAGTAGTCCGGGCAAAGTTCACGTTGCCCATGCTAACTGTTACGGCGGCTGCTGGAAAATTAGCTGTGGTCGCGTTCACATACCCTCTGTTCTGAACCGCCTCCAGCTGGGTCTGAGCAATCGCTGTCGCCGACGTAAGATTCTTGCTGAAGAAATTTCCGCGTATAACTCCTGTCGCTAGGCCTAACGTGCCAAGCAGCCCGGTCGTCAAAATCAGCGCTGTTACAAGAACCTCAATGAGAGTGAAACCTCGCATTTTGCTTACTATCGTAAGGCGGCTCTTTCGAGAGTTTCTGCCCATGTTAGTTGATTTTTACGTTGCCCGTCGGACTGACAACCACGGTCTTGGAGCCGCTTGGATTACTAACCGTTACCGTGGTATCTGAGCTAGCCGTCCCGCGCCCGTTGAACGTTGGCGTAGAGCTGGAACCAGTCACCGCAAAAGTTACGTCGGAGTAATTTGTTTGAAGATTTATAGTTACCGTTTCATTAGCGTCTGCTGACCCGTTACCATTGGCATCGTTGAAGATCTGAAAGCTGTGATCGTTCAAGAATGTGACGACAGAGGTGTTGTTATTCTGCACGGCGTTAGCTCGCGCCCAATTGAGTCTGCTTAGGACTTCTCTCGCGGCGCCATTTAGCCGCATACTCGGTTGAAAGGACAAGAAACTGGGAATACCTACGGCGGTTACTATTCCGATAAGGCTTACTACCGTCATCAGTTCCCCGACCGAGAAGCCGCTAACATTAGCTAGAATTCTTTTTCCTGACTTTAAGATCATGAATGGGATCGAAACTGCCAATTTATGTGATTCCGCGCTAAAGGTTGCGCGCAACGCCACCTACAAGTGCGAGCAGAAACTGTACCAAACACTGACGCACAATTATCTCCGTAAACGTCCCTACCGTCCCTGAACTCTTCCAAGTGAGGCCACGCAGCACCATGGGTTGCACCGATATGGTCACCTGAGCAGAAAATTTTGACAATATTGGCTCATCTGACACGGAACGGCGAAAATCATGACTAAGGGGGCGTACGCAGGCGAACGAACGTTTCTTGCTAGCCCTATGATGGTTCGAACAATTGATACGTGCCTGTGAGAATTTAAGTCGGCCAGACTGAGACAAAATACCATCCAAACTTCTAGAAAAATAATGTATCACCCCGTTTAGGGAGAGCATTCGACCTAAATGTTGCATAGTTGCCTACTACTCAACGCCGATGACAAAGTTCTAAAATCCATTTCTGGAGATGCCTTACCATGGTATATTCGATACCTATGAAACGACTAATCATTTTTTATTCTGCAACCGCCGCTCTCCTTCTAAACTACCTTCCTTTATCCGCGGATTACACAATAGTTTTGAAGAACGGTCGCCGATTTAATGTACAAAACTTTCGCGAGGAGGCGGGCATCGTGAAACTTCACGGGTTTGGCGGGGAAATCTCTATTCCCAAGGATCAGATTCAGACGATCAAGCCGGCCGTGGGAGCAAAATCTCCCACCGAGGCACCACTGCGATCCGCGCCTGTAACGGTCCCAGGAGATGGAGTACCTGCTCTAGAACGAACAAACACTGCCACACCCCAAAACCTTACGGAGAACCAGCGTGGCGAAGCGAAAGAGATCACTAAACCGGACGTGAAGGAAGACGCCTACCGGCAACTGATCAAAAAAATTGATGATCAGCTAAAAGAACTTAGAGGTCGATACGCTGCGGAGACTCGGGGTAACACAGGAGTCGAGCCGTTCTTATTCACAACCGAAGAAGCCTTTAGAGGTCACCAGGAGGATCTTTTATCGCGACTGAGAGACGCTCAATACAAGGCGCAGGGACTGCCCTCCGGAGGCGAGGCACAATCCCCTCCATTCTCCACGAACCCACCACCAGCCTACACGGAAAAAGAGAAATTACTTAGTGATTTAAGGAAGCAGATTACCGAGCTCGAGAGCGAGCGTGAGCGTGTGATTGCCGAGATGAAAAGAAACGACATGGACACTAGCTCATTATCTTCAGACTAATTCAGGTGCCGTATTGCGGCGGCAGTGGGATCCAAAATCCCTCTTTGCATGTTAATCGGTGCGGGTAGCAACTCTAAGGCACAAACTCTTCGTTACTCCAGCATTCAACAATCCGAACACACTAATTCCGAATACCGATTCCTCGCGCAAGGCGCCCTAATTTGGTACGAGCCGTAGTCCTGCTGGAATCCTTCCTCAGCTTAGTGCGTTGCATTCGCTGCTTCTGTCTTGGTTTTTTCCATTTGGTTGCGCCAAAGCTGCTCGGCTGATGGAAGATTTTCTGAACCTGCTGCAGCAATTCTCGGCGTAATAAAGACCACCAATTCTTCAAAGTCTTTTTGAAATCGCCAGTTTCTAAAAAGCCAGCCGAAAACAGGAATGTCTTTGAGGTAGGGAATTCCACTTTGGGAATCCGAGTCAATGTCCTTGAGTATTCCGCCGATTACGATCGTCTCACCATCTCGCACAAGTACGTTTGCTTCTGCCTCGCGATTAAGCTCGTCAAAGGGGATCACACCTGCCGTTCCACCGGAGACTGTTGACGAATTGGCGACCGAACTCGACTTCACTTTTATATTCATCAAAACGAATCCGTCGCTCGAAACCTGAGGGGTAACAGTGAGATTGATACCGACAGGAATTTTTTCCGTTGCCACTGCCGTACCGGCGGCGGCCCCACTGCCACTAGCTATGTTTGTGGAGCTAGGCAGCGCAATCCTTAAAATTCTTTCGCTTTTGATCGTTGACGGCACGTTATTAAGCGTGACTATAGACGGCCGTGAAATGATTTTAGCGTTTCCTTCGTTCTCAGCGGCCGTGATAAAACCATTCAAGTTAGCCGGCGTGTAACCAAACCGGAAACCCGTGCTCGGTACCGGAAAGGGCGGGGCAACCGTGTTGGCGCTTCCTGCAAAGGGACTACCGGCCAAGAATCTTGAACTAGCGACAACGCGCCCATTAAATATCGCATCGATTTCAGTTCCTAAGGCTCTGGAAAACGTCGGCGTCGTCTCCACTAGATTTGATTCGATTAGAACTTGAGCCGTTCGCAAATCGAGTTTTGCGACGAGAGTACTTACATCTTCTATGCTCTTTTGCAGGTCCCGCAACATGATAGTGTTGCTTCGCTCATCAATGACCAACGCGGCGTCGGGCCGCTTGCTCATGAGCGGCTTCACCTTGGACTCAAGCTCTTTCACCTTAGCATAGTTGATGCTGTAGTAGACTGTCTGCAGTGGCTCCAGGTCATCTCTCGCTCTCCTGGCGGCTACCAAAGCGTCTCTGTCAGACTTGAATCGGCCAGCTGTGGATATTCGGATTACGTTGCCGATCTCTTCTTTAGCCAAGCCATTGGTTTCAACAATTAGATCCATCGCTTGGTCCCACGGCAGTTCAATTAGACGAACGGTAACTTTACGGTTGACGTCGTCCGTGACCATGATGTTATTGCCGCTCACTTCGGCGAGGAGCCGGAACACGTTCTTTATGTCGGCATCCTTAAATTCCAGCGATATCTTCTGGCCCGTATATTTCTTATCGTCAGCCTTAGCCTGACCCGCCACAGAAGATTTAACGTCCTCGCTCGAACTCTTTAACGACGACGTCGGTCCGGCTGACCGGATGTCTGAACGTACTCCATCTTTGAAGAGAACCGCTTGCCTTTTTGCTGTCGCATCGGGGTTAAAAAGACCGATCACTATTTTCAGACCGCCATCTTGAGGGGTGACCACATATGCCGGCACGGTAGCGGCCGCAATGTCGGCGGCCAACCGGATATTGGCGTCATTGGCAGTCAAGCGTAACGTTCCAACCCAATGTGTGTCGATACGAAAGCTCTCACTTATGGGGGCCCGTTTAATATCGCTCAATAAATCGAGAACAATTCGTGACGGCTGTGACAGAGGAAAATGCCGAAAT
>JAJONK010000005.1 GCA_021323355.1 Deltaproteobacteria bacterium | reverse complement strand
GAGCTATGCTGCCGGTATTCGGTGGAATCTCGGGTTGAAACAAAACTACGTGCATGTTCAACTTTCCAAAACGAAGGTAGCCGGACCATCATTGACCAGCGAGACCTTCATTCTGGCTTGGAATTGGCCGGTGGCAACTGAGACTCCGGCGTCCCGGAGCCGCCCTATGAAATGATTGTAGAGGTTTTCGGCGTGAGCCAAGGGCGCAGCATCTGTGAAAGACGGGCGATTGCCTTTTTTACAGCTGGCGTAAAGCGTAAATTGGGAGACAACTAGAACCTCCCCGCGGGCAGCCACTAAAGATAGATTCATCTTGCCTTCTTGGTCTTCGAAAACGCGAAGATTTTTGATTTTTTCTGAGAGGAAGTCGGCGTCCGCCACTTCATCATCTCGGCTCACACCCAGTAAAATGCACAGGCCCGATGTTATCCCCCCGACGATGTTTTCGCCGACGGTAACCTCGGCTTTTGTGACCCTTTGAATGACGGCGCGCACGGTTCCCTTGTTAATCTAAAAAGCCTATGCGACTACTGAGGCGGGGTCTAGTAAAGATTGGCAGCAAAAGACACTGCGAGCAGTCGTAACAGAGAAATGGACGACTCTCAACAGGAGCTATAACCAAAACACGGATCCGGTTAGATATGAGAGCGGCCGAATCGAGTAGAAATCCCGCGCACAACCTCCCAGATTATTAGGTTCGCTCGGGTGCGGAAGATAAGATGAAACAGATTAAGATTCCGCGCATGCTGATATTGTTGGTGATTGTGTTCAACGCCGGCATTGCCACGGTCGTATCGGCCAAATTTGAGTTCAATCCAGCACCGCTGATTTCCAGCAATGGGCAACTCCGGGGAGCCGTTTTGCTTTCAGGTAAATACCAAGCGCCAGCTCCGCTCAAAGTGGTAAAGAGCCGCAGTTTTTGTGGTTTAACAGTGCCTAACGAAACATTGCTGGTGGATCGGGGCGGTGGGGTCCGCAACGCGGTGGTTATTCTTCGTCCCCTCGATCGAAATGTGAACACTCATCCTGGCAGGATTTTATTAGACAACAAACAATGCGCATTCAAACCGCACGTGCAAATCGCCGGCATCGGAAGCGAGTTACTCCTCAAAAACAGCGATCCGATTCTCCATACAGTTCATGCGCGGCTCGGCAACGAAACGCTCTTCAATGTGGGTTTGCCCCGGTGGCGGCAGGTCTCCAAAGTTCTCGACCGGTTGGGTGTCGTCAGAATAGACTGCGATGTGCTCCATACCTGGATGAGCGCAGCTATCGTGGTGGTTTCAACCCCGTATGTCGCCGTGACCGGCGAGAGTGGGTTATTCACTATCGACGATATTCCGGCAGGAAAGTATGACGTTGAGATCTGGCATGAGATCCTCGGTATTAAGAAGGCGCAAATCTCAGTTCCCCAAAGCGCGGCGATTTTTCTGGACGCTATCTATGGCCGGATCCCCGAGATGAAGTCCTAGGTTTAACAGTCGTTGTCTCTCCGGTATGATCGTTTTTCATGTACCCAATTCTCTTCCAATTCGGTCCCATAACGATTTACAGTTTCGGCGCCTTCATGGCGCTGGCGGCGCTATCCGCCGCTTGGGTGGTTCACTCCGAGCTAAAAAGGCGAGGTTATAATCCCGACCTGGCGTCTTCGATGGTCTTTGCCGCCGCCATCGGCGGACTCATCGGCGCTCGGCTTCTGTTCATCCTGGGTGACTGGAATAATTTTTTAGCTTCTCCCTCAAGCTACATTTTTACCGGTGCCGGATTTACCTGGTACGGCGGATTGTTTGGCGGTGCCGTGGCGGTATCTTGGATTGTCAGGAAAAATGAAATTCCATGGCTCGTCGGCGCGGATATTGCCGCTCCGGCCTTGGCTATCGCCTATGGCGTCGGCCGCCTGGGTTGCCACTTCGCCGGGGACGGCGACTGGGGTTTGATCACCGACGTGCCTTGGGGTGTTGCGTACACTAACGCGATTACTGGTTGGGTTGATCCGATGACGGGAGTTCCTTATCCACCCGGCGTCCGCGTGCATCCCACCCCTATTTACGAGTTTCTACAATCACTAGTTATCTTCGGAATCCTCTGGAGCATTAAAAACAAGGGACTCGCCCCTGGGACAATCACGTGGCTTTATCTCGTATTGGCGGGCCTTGCGCGGTTTACCATTGAATTTTGGCGCGTCAATCCGATCTTGGCGGCCGGTCTTAGCGAGGCTCAGTGGATCAGTCTGATTCTAATGGCAATCGGATTGGTTATGTTGGCATCGCGCCGGGTCCGGCTTGCCTATTGAAAGTTGTCGGACAGGGGCAGCGGTGCGGCCTGGAATGAAAATGCCGGAGGATCGTCCCGTGCCCAATGCACGTTCTTTTGGTAGTTGGGTCACGATCTTTTCTGCTACCAATTGGCGGACATCACCTGGCAAACCGCTCGATAAGTAGCGACATCGTCCTTGCCGGATTCAATCAGGTGCTGTTTGCAGACATGCCTGCACAACGCGATCGCAGCCTGACATACGATCATCGACTTTCCGTTTTTGGTTAGGTGGCCGCTCACTCTGCCGTGACGCAGAAATACGGTCTCTTCCGGATGATAGATCAAATCGTAAAAGCGAACATTTTGCGGTATGGTTTGAGCTAAAGTCATGGACGCTTGATTGTTCGCATCGATATCGGCCTGCGCCGCGCGCAGCCAATCCTGCCGGGTTTGTGGGTCATCGAAATCGGCTTGAGAGATTGATGCCGGATGAGCGGACGCCAAAGCGGAGTACGCTTCCAAGGTGGTCAGTTTGCCGTTCGGCAACTTACGAATTCCTCCTTGCCCCTTGGTGGTCGAGTTAACGATCAAGCCGACTCGACGCGCCCAATCACCAATTTCAGTTTCGTCGATGGCTTTAACTTGCCGGTCATTTTTTTGAATGTCTGATGTCAGGGACATGGCATGATCCAGGCTTCGGTTGGCGACTACTAACCGGCCCTCATTCAGCCTATCCGATAGCTCGAAGGCGACGGCGCGTGCCGAGCCGCCTGCACCCAAGAGCAAGGCATCGGTTTTTGCCAGGGAAGGCATGAATGATTCAGTCTGCTCCGGCAGCGGGGTCAACAAACTTTCAATGAACCCCTCGCCATCGGTATTGTATCCGACGAGTTTGCCGGAGGAGGTTCTGACGATGGTGTTGACCGCTTGAACCCGATCGGCCCCCGCTTCAATCTCGTCTAAAAAATCCATAATTGTAATTTTATGCGGCACCGTGACATTGATTCCTAGAAAGTTATCTAAACCTTTCAAGGTGCCAATTAGCTCACCTAAGCGAAGCTCAGCGACATCGAAAGGTAGATAGATCCCGTTAATCCCCAGATACTCGAATGCCGCATTCCATAGAGCGGGGCTTTTTGAATAGAAAGACGGCGCGTCACCGACAATCCCGGCGATTGCTTTATCGCCAATTAGGCTGGGATCGATCTGATTAGTAATGCAACTTTGAATGGCGGCGATTTGTTTTCGAGATGTCATGGCAAATAGCTCGTGGCCCTGTAGTTAGACTCAGGGCGGATTTCGGCAGGCACGGAGCTTGTTGAATCGGCTATATGCCGTTTTTGATCGCTAGTCTATTGTCGGAATAGCACAGCAGCGACTTGCGGTTATCGAGAATCGTCTCCAAAGCGACTTCGTGACCCCACAGCTGGTTTAAATATTGAAGCGTTTTCTCGGCGTATTCCAGTTGGAGATCTCGTCCATCATGGTGGTGCCTGAGGAACAGCGTCCGATTCTTGTTATAATCGGCATCTTCAATTTTGATCACGGGAATCGTGCTGGTGCCGACATTTTGAATCAAAGTTTCTTTGATCTGACGCCAATTAAGATCATCCGCGACTCGGCTGATGACTTGTTCATTACCCCGCGTTCGATACTCGAATAGGTTGAGTTCTCGCACCAGCTCTTCGGTTAGATAGCGCCGGATAAAGGAGGCATCACGCTCGACTTCTCGCACCTCGAAAAGTTTTTCCGCACCGCTTTTATTTCGTCGGCCGTACTGTTTCTCATCCTCGGCAGAGGGGTGATCCCAGCGTTTTTCGATATTTTCCCAAATCTTCATGCCGACGTGATACGGATTTAAGCCACCAGGGCTTGGCCGTAACACCTGCGCATGCCGAACCAGAAATTCCAGGTGCAGGTTCTGCGGCAGCTCCAGGGTTTCAAGAATTCGTTTGTGCCAAAAGCTCGCCCAACCTTCATTCATGATTTTGGTTTCGATTTGCGGGATGAAATACTGAGATTGCTCATGCACGATGGTTAAAAGATCCTTTTCCCAATCAGCCAAATGCGGATTATGGTCGCGGATAAAGATCAAAAGATCTTCCTCCGGGTACAGAGGAATTTTATTGAGATCCGGAGAAACATAATCTTGCCGCCGATGGATCGCGCCAAATGGGTCCGCCGGCGGTTGGGCTTCCTGCACTTTGGTTTCTATTTGTTCCTCGGCGGATAGCTTGCGAATAGACAGGTTGCGGCGGCACTGAAGTGACAGTGCGTGCGCCGCATCGAGAATACGTTCAATTCGTTCCAATCCGATACTCGGATCCTCTACGTAATGCCGCACTCGATTTGCATGGCTTTTGAAAGTTTCAATGGTATATTGTGCGCGCGTCGCGCCAAACGTGAAATTATTTTTGAAAAAATCGTTGTGTCCGTATACGTGAGCAATGGTGAGGACCTGCAAAGCCAGGCTGTTATCCCGCATCAAATAAGCAATCGAAGGATTGGAGTTGATTACCATTTCATAAGGCAGTCCGCTCACACCATACTCGTATAGTGTCTTTAATTTTTCGAAACTTTTTCCGTAAGACCAATGGGGATAATGAGAGGGCATGCCGGAGTAAACCATGTAAGTAAGCATGTCCTCATGATCACAGATCTCGAACTCTTGAGGGTAAGGGTTGAGGCCGAACTTTTGAACGATCTCAACGATTCGATTGTTCCAAACTTCCAGATCTTCGATCGTATAATCCATAGACAGAATCTACATACCTAAAACGCTACGCCGCATCCTCCCGACCGCGGTCCTTGGCCAGAAAAGTCTTAAACGATGTCCAGATATCCTCCTTCCGATGAATTTGCAGCGTTTGAAAGTTCGGCTCGTCCAACTGAGAAAATAGGGGAATCAAGCTGCTGCCATAGTAGCCCGCTCCCAACGGTTTGATCTCACCATAGCCGAACAGATTAGAGGACCGGGCCAATTCCGTGGCTGCCTTGAGGGCGGCCGGATTGTCCGACTCAAAATTGTCGCCGTCTGAACAATGGAAAACATACACGTTCCACAGCGCGGGATGAAATCGCTCGTTGATAATCTCCAGCGCCTTATTGTAACCGGAAGAAATAAAGGTACCACCGGATTCGCCCTTGTGAAAGAAATCTTCCTCGCTAACTTCCTGCGCCTCCGTGTGATGCGCAATAAAAACAATTTCTACATTTTGATAGCGCGTGCTGATGAACTGATACAGAATAAAAAAGAAACTTCGCGCCAGGTATTTCTTCATGGTATCCATGGAACCCGAGGTATCCATGATGCACAAAACAACGGCATTGGACTCGCGTCGCAAGTCGCTCACTGAATGGTGGTAACGCAAATCGTCTTTATGGAAAGGAAATCGGCTACGTGCCCCTATGAGATCTCTACGCTGAGAGGCCTTCTTACGTTTCAAACGCGATCGAGCCGTCCGTTTTTTATCCAAACGCACGCGAACGCCTTTGCGCCGGTATCCTTTTTGACGAAACTGCTTCTCAACTTCGATTTGCCGTAGCCGTTTACGCTCCAAGTCCGGCAGCTCCAGATCCTCAAACATCAATTCGATAAGCTCATCGAGGCGAACATCGGTTTCATAGTAATCGACGCCCGGCTGATCTCCAGGCTGCCCAGGTTGCTTTCCTTTTTCCCCCTGGCCGACAACTTGTCCAGGCTGCGGTTCTTGGTCACCTCCTTGGCCGACTCCGGGCGCGTTATCACCATAGACAAACCGGTATTCTTTAACTCCGCGAATCGGGACTTTGATAATGCGATTATTGTCTTTGCCGATGATGGATTCTTCGGCAATGATATCGGCGATATTATTTCTGATAGCCTCCCGGACCTTCTGCCGGTGCCGCAGCCGATCCCCTGCACTGCGATCACTACGCTGCCCCGAGGACGAGTTGTACGGACGGAAGATGGTCTCGGCGATCCGAACGATGCCGCTTTGTGGGTCACGCGTGACCGTCATGATCTCAGTCCTTCCAAAGATTGTTGGCGGCGTACTTGAGAATGACGTCGACGCAACTCGGGCAGTAGCCGTTTTCGAGCAGATTCTTGACCATAACGTTATACTTTTCAGATTGTTCCTCGTCACGCATCCGTGATTTCGTAATAACCCGGCTGAGATCTCGGACCGAGGTGATGAGCTTTTTCTCGATCGCTTCCTTTAATGGTTCATAGCTTCTGTAATCGATTTTTTCGCCGCGCCGGTTTGCCGCCCAAAGATAAGCGATGACTTCTTGACGGAAACCGTCGGCGGCAGAGCCAATGATCGCGATCTGTTCTTCTATAGACTTCATAAAGCTCTCGTCAGGCGAGAGCTCTTCCTTGGTGTTTCGGTCTTTGACCTTGCTTTTGTTGACATAGGCTTCAGCGTGATCCAAATAGTTCTGGAAAAGCGCTTCAGCTTGTTCCTGATAGGAGTAGACGAAGGCGCGGGTAATCTCTTTCTCTAAGATCTCCAGATATTCCTTGTGCAGCGCATCCTGCAACAATTCGAGGTACTGCTTCCTGGTATCGTCGGGAAGATCGGCTTCCTTCACCATATTGATCAATGCCTCGCGCACGTTGATTGGATTGATGCAGTTTCCGGTAGTGTTATCCGACAAGGCATTGTCCAAAGCTTTCATGATAAATCGCGTGGAGATGCCGGACAGACCTTCTCGCTTGACGCCTTCTTTGAGCTCCTGAACGTCGACCTTTTTGCTTCGGCCTTTTTCGACGACCTCTTCACCATTGTAGAGGCGCAACTTTGTCATCGGATCGCATTTGTTCGTCGGCTCTAGACGCGAAAGGATGGCAAACATCGAGGCGATCTCCAGGGTGTGAGGGGCGACATGAGCGCGGAAATCCGAGTGGCGGATGATTTTTTGGTAGATCTTCACTTCCTCTGAGAGCCGCAAATTATAGGGCACCCGAATAACCACGATACGATCTAGAATCGCTTCATTGGTGTGGTCGGCCTTGAACTTCTGCCATTCGGCCTCGTTGGAATGAGCGATGATAACGGTGTCGACGTAAACCAACCCATGCCGTCCGGGAGCCGGCACAACTTTCTCCTGAGTTGCGGTGATCATGCAGTGAAGATATTCGATCTCGTTCTTGAACACTTCTATGAACTCGACCATTCCTCGGTTGCCGACGTTCAAAGCACCATTGAGCTCAAGAACGCGCGGGTCTCCTTCAGAATAAAGATCCAGCTTGGAGATATCCTCGCTGCCGATGAGCACCGAAGTATCCTGATTGTTCGGATCGACCGGCGGGACAACGCCGATACCGACACGCGAGCGCTTGGAAAACTCGATAGTGGACACCGGAAACTCTTCGTACTTTCCGGCATACTCGTGTTGTAGTTTGAACCGGCAGACTGGGCAGAGATCGCCTTCAATGTGCACTCCCAGCATCTTTTCAAACTCTTTGCGCAGGTGGCGGGGAATCAAATGAAGAGGTTCTTCGAACATCGGGCAACCCTCGATGGCGTAAAAGGGCAGGCTTTCTTCGAGGCCCCGATGAAGTTTTTCGACCAGCGAGCTCTTACCCGAACCCACCGGTCCCATGAGGTAGAGGACTTGGCGGCTTTCTTCGCCCTTGAGCGAAGCCGCGTGGAAATAGCGAACAATTTGCGAAATGGTCTTTTCGATGCCGAAGAACTCGTCGGCGAAGAAGTCGTAAACTTTTATTGATTCGTCTTTGTAGATGCGTCTGCCGTGTGGATCGTCGTCTATGTTGATATCTCTGACCCCGGCTTTTATGAGTACGTCATACAGACGCGCATGAGCCAGCCTGGCCACGCTCGGATCCTCTTTGACTTTATCGAGATACCCGAGCAGATTTCCGCGCCATGATTGGCTTTGGTGCAGATCTCTATCTTTTTGAATCAGTGCTTGGAATTCTTTGTTATGGTCCATGCCAGAAGCTCCCCTTTCTGGAGAAAAGTTTATCGCGCGGATTTAGCGACGATGTTGGTAGAGATAAGCGGTCAAAAGTGACGAGGGGTGAAAAAGACCTGTAGCCAGGCTGTAGTATAGGCGCAGAGAGCAGAAACGATTTTTCCCAAACGTGCTTCACGTTAGGCCGAAAGCTGGAACGGCGTGAGCGGTGTTGCGCTGGGGTTTGTAAAGCGAGAACCGGGAAAAGTTAATGGCTTGCAATCGACCTCCGTTAACCCAACGTGCTGGTCTTCCTCAGCCCATGCTCTTTGACTTAGACGCTGCCAAAGAACAGTTTCTTCATTCTTACCCGTTGTTTACATTGAACATTGAAGCGCCGTTTGCCCGCAATGTCAAGGTTATAATGGGAATGCTACGCGCATAGCCGATCTTCAATGCGATCTGTTATCATCCAACGCGCGATCTGCTAGCTTGACGCTTGCATGAAAAAGGCGACTAGTATGAAACCTGAACAATTGATGATTCAACCCGGCCTTCGTTGGTATGCAATTCAGACCAAAGGGAACAAGGAAAAAGAGGTAGCCAAGAGGCTGACGGACTTGAAGTTTGAAATGTTTCTGCCTTGGCTGCGTGATCGGCGGCGTATCGGCAGCAAATATCATTGGGTTCTGGTGCCGTTGTTTCCAGGTTATTTATTTTGCCGCTTGGATGTAGTTGTATCGGGAAAGACCGCGCGTTACTCGCCCGGCGTGAAAGACTTCCTAAGATTTGGCAACGAAATAGCCGAGATTCCCAACGATATCATTGTCGCATTAAAGGAGCGCTGCCCGGAGGGCATCGCAGCCGTCAATCCGGTGTCCCTGGCTGCCGGCGACTCGGTCAGCATCAACGAAGGACCTTTTGCCGGTCTTCAGGCGATTTTTGAGAAGAAGATGAAGGGCAGCGAGCGGGTTGCCGTGTTACTAGAGCTTCTCGGCCGGCAAACACGGCTCATCCTGCCCCGCGAAACCGTTACCAGACTTTGACCCCTTCCGGTCGCGAAGTGACGCAACTCCGCTCGGATTCGAAAACTCACCACTAATTGAATCGCCGGCGCAAAACAGTCGCCACCTTGACATGCCCTGAGCGCTATTGATAAATGCCAGGCGCTCCAAGGCATACTTCACGGGGAGGACGACATGCGTCATCAAGCTTGGCACCGGCGAGGGCTGCTGGTTATCTTTGCGGTTTTCGCATTTCTCATAGTAAGCGGAACAGTGCTTTCCTCTCTCCAGTGGATTCACAAACCGTTTCCCGGGTTCTTCTTGCATGAAAATCTGACCGTCGGGCCGTACTCTTTGCCCCATTGGACCGGCGGTGTTTCAGGGCTTCAATCTCTGGATCTTATCATCAAGATCGATGACAGCCCGGTAGGCGGGCGCGCCGAGCTCTACGAGCGCGTGCGCAACCTTCCGGTAGGCACCGCTTTGACTTATACAATCGGCCGGCGTTCACACACTGTCGAATTAACCATTCCCAACATGATGTTTACCTGGCAAGACTGGTTTTTAAGTTTTGGTGTTTACGTTTTCACCGGATTGGCATTCTTGTTAATCGGTGTGGCGCCTTATTGTTTTCGAGCAAACTCGCCGGCAGCTTTGCCACTGTCCTTCATGGTGATCGCCGTGTTCGTTTGGTTTGAGAGCACCTTCGATTTCATGACGGATGGGTTTGTTCCGAAGGAGATGCGCTTATTTGGCATGATTCTCACACCGAGTGCGGGCATACATTTAGCCCTACTCCTGAAGCAAGGACGGCCTGTACGATATACAAATCCCTTTCTCCTGGTATTCATCTATGGAACGGCCGTGGCACTCGGCGCGTTGAACAGTCTCACCTTCTATGGACCGCCCGAACTATGGATCGACATATTTCGCATAAATTATATCTATACCTGTATCGGAGCTTTAGCTTTCTTGACGATTGTCGGCTCGGCGTTGAGGAAGACCGCTACGGCTCTGGAGCGCTCGCGTTTGCGGGTAATGTTCGTCGGCGCGGTTCTTGGTTTTCTACTGCCTACCATCGCTACTGTGTTAACCAGCACGTTCCAATGGGCGATACCTTATAACCTGGCAATGATCTCAACGGTATTTTTTCCCCTATCGGTCGCTTATGCGCTTTTAAAATACAGCCTGTTCGATCTGGGTAACACGCTCAAGGCAGGACTCACCCGACTATCATTGATGGTGTTTCTCTTAGCGCTTTATGCGGCTATCTTTTTCCTCGTTGGACCTTCGGTCGGAATCTACGACAAGGATCCGCTGACGCCGCTGTTTTTCTCGATACTGGTGGTTCTGATCTTCAATCCGGTGCTACGCGGCATCGAAGCGCTCGTTGATCGTTACATTTACCGACAGGAGTATGATCCGGTAAAGGCACAACGCGACGTCAGTTTATTTCTCCGGTCACTTACAACTGCTCGGATACTAGCGAACGGATTTTTAGAGCGGGTTACCTTAACGCTGGGCATCGAGAAGGCCGTCTTAATTTACCGTTCTCCTGCCACGAAAAATGATTTGACCGCTGCAACCGATGGGATGGAGGTAAATTTTATCCCGATTCTTGATTGCGCACGCGTTTTGTGGAGAGCTGAGCACGTTGCGGGGTTTAGAGGGTTGTCCCGCAGCGAAGTCCTGGCAAATCCCGTCTTTGAACCGGAGCGCAAAGAGTGGTTGGCTATGTTCGAGCCTCTCGGTTCTGAACTAATAATACCGATTGTCTTTGAACAGGAGGTGCGCGGCTTAGTTTCTTATTCGGCGAAAAGAGGGGGGAGGGACTATCGCGGGGATGATTTGAGCCTATTGGGAACTCTGACTGAGCAGTTGGCCCTCTCATTGGAAAACGGCATAAGGTATGAACAGTCAGAAAAAGACAAAGACGAGTACCACCGGCTTTATGATCAGGCGGAGTGCGCCAAACGGAAGTTGATCGACAATGATCGCATTAAGAAGGATTTTGTCGCTAACATCTGTCATGAACTACGCACGCCGGTCAGTACCCTGATAGGTTTTAGCGAGATCCTCCTCAACCGCGAACTTCCAGTTGAAACACGCGATATCCTAAAGACAATGTTGAGCAATGGACAAGATCTATCGAATATGATGGATGGGCTACTGAACTTCTCCCGAATGGAGGCCGATGCCGAGCCGAACAGTTTCGAGCACATCAATGTAAAAGATCTATTGGGTGGGCTGGAGCTTATGACACAGAGACTTATCCGCGGCCGCCCCATTCAATTCAGAATCAACATCGAAGACGCCATCGAGACCATCAACAGCGATCCGAGAAAACTTCAGCAGATACTGCTTCAGCTGTTAACCAACGCGCTTAAGTTCACTGAAAAAGGAGCGGTTGAAGTTCGAATCGCAACTATCTATGTTCAAAGCGGCCGGTTGTTGGAAATCGCTGTGTCAGATACCGGAATCGGTATAGATAAGAACGATCAGGACATCATCTTCGATGGATTTCGCCAGTTGGACGGTTCATCGAGCCGCCGTTTCGGCGGCACTGGAGTGGGATTGAGCCTATGCAGCAAGCTTGCTGCAGCGCTCGGCGGTAAGATCAGTGTGAAGAGCGAACTTGGTTCGGGAAGTGTCTTTAGTGTATTTCTACCCCTCACAGTTGCCGAAGAACATTCGCAACCAACTCAGGGCTCAGCGTGATAATGTGATTACGAGGTTCACGCGATTGACTCATGTGAGGCCCTTAGGTAGCTAATAAACCTACGATGACAGGTAAAGTGATGACAGGGGAGGATTTCGTCGCGGAATTGCTGGTCATGGTGAATGATTTCTGCCGAACTCTGGAGACGCAGCCGCCAGCCTACAGCTACATTCCGCTCACGAGCGACGAAGAACGCATTCGGGTGATGAAGAGCCGCCTCTATAACGAAGTGCGCGCGGCCGAACTATTTGGAACGTGGCTCAAGACAACTCCCGAGCTTGAAGTTAAAGCCATAATGGCCGAATCGGCGCATGAGGAAATGGAGCACGCGGAACTGCTGTCAAGGCGGATCACCGATCTCGGTTTTGAGCCCTTTGATTATCAACCGTTGCCTGCTCAGACGGCGATGTTTAATGCGATCGAGGGACTCACCGACACATGTCAACGTATGGCTGGATTTTCACTGGCCGGGGAAGCCGTGGCAACTTACCTGACCCAGAAGAGTTTACAAGCTTCGACAGTGCCCGACTGGATCAAACAACCCTATCGAAAAATTACCCAGGATGAAGAAGGGCACGGCAGCATCCCACAGAAGATTTTGCAGCGTTACGCGATCACTGGAGAGCGTCAGGAAGCAGCGCGCAGGGCAGTGGCTATGCGGCTGGTGTTATTTCGTGAATACCTGAACAGCTTGGACCGTTGGGCAATGGGCAAAGATCGCTGGTGACTCGGCTATTCCTCGTTTTGAACGGATTCGCATCTAGGACAGACGAGCGGCGATGGCCCGAGTAAGATTGACCAGCCACAGTCCCTGCAGGTTGTTACCGGTTCTCCCAGCATGCCACGAACCGCGGCGCCGCAACGCTTCGCCCCGCAGGGACCCGTTCCGATACCGGTACGCTTACTAACCATCTCGAAGGTCTTTGCGCCGCCTTGGATGGCTTTCACCACGATGCCTTTACGTATTTTATTGCACAGACAAATCGGACGAAGATTATCTATGATAGCCTGTTTTTTGGCCTCGTTATCAAGTTCGTTGATAGCACCACTCCTTTCCAATAACATTCTAGCAGGAATTCTTAACGCCTGCCTCCTTACTGGCAATTATCAGAGACGAGTTCAGCGGCGCGGGCAAGTCTATCTGCCTGATGTGCATCAGACCCGCTGCCAACATCCAAGCTGTCACTTCGTCCGCTGCGTAGCAACGTCCTGCTGCGGTGGTTAGCAGCATCAGCAAACTAAAAAGGGCGCCGACCGGCGGGTTGGCGCGCGTGCTATCTAGAATATGATCCTTGACGATAATGCTGCCGCCGGGTTTTAGCAGCGAGCTAAGATCGACCATAAGCCGTTGGTTTACTTCAAAGCTTTCGCCGTGAATGATATTGGAAAGAAAAATCACATCGTAGCTGCCGGGAATTTCGTCAACACGGTAATCACCGCTGATCAGCCGGATTCGACTGCTTAGACCGGCCTCCCGGACGTAACATTCGGTGAGTGCGAGAGTCGCCGGCAAGTCGAAAATGGTCGCGCGCAGATTCGAAAATCTTTGACAAAGCGAGATCGGATAGGTGGCTGGTCCCGAACCGACATCGAGAAGCTCGTGAGCATTGTCCCAATCGAAGGCGTCGGCCATGATCTCCGCATCGCCGCGCGCCTTGACAAGGGAATCCATAGCATCGATGAAAATCGCGGTCTCCGTCGGATTCTCTTGATACATATCCGCGGGGCGAACGGGTCGGCCACTGCGGATAGCCTCGGTCAAAGACGCCCAACAATGCCATAGGGAGGCTTCGAAACGAATCATGCCGCCGAGATAGCCGGGAGCGCCTCGTTTAAGATACCTTGCCGATAAATCCGTGAGTGAAAATCGGTTTTCGCGTTTGCGCAATAAACCTAAAGCTGTCAAAGCGTTGAGCATCAACTCGGTAGCGCGAGGTTCTAGATCTAGCGAGCCGGCAATGCTCGCGGCTTCCAAGGCATGGCTTCCCATGGTTTCGAAAATCTCCAGCTCCACCGCCGCCTGGACTATTCGGGCTTCGACATGGCCGCCGGCTAATTTCATTAGATCCGAATAATCCATGTCGGTTCTTACAAGCGTTCAATGATTCGATAGCTTCTGCTTTTCGGTTTAACAGGCGCCACGATGCCGCTTTTGACCATCAGACGGATATCTCGATAGGCAGTGTCCCGGTCGACTTCCGCAATTCTCTCATATTCCGTCGTCGAGAAAGTTTTGCCATGACAATAAGCGTAAGCGAGCAGGCGACGCTGTCGCAAGTTGACCGACGACGCGGCGAATTGATTTAGCCAGCGCAAGGTGTCGTCGTCGTAGACCGGCGCATTTCTAAGCGTAACGGTGAAGATAAATCCATTGGTGGAAAATTCCGGCGGATTTAGCCCGTAGGTTTCCATCTCCTGAAACATTCTCGGCACTCCTTCGCCCATTTCACGCAGATAACCCATATCAGCTAAGACGCGGACGATGAGCGGATTGCGGGAGAAGTGAATGCTCTTTTGCTGGCGTATTTGTTCGAGACTTACAGGAAGGGGCGGAGGACCGGGGCTTCGCACAGTTATGTGATCGTCAAACATCCAAACCTCGATGGAAGCGCCGCTCAAGGCGTAGTCCCGGTGAGCGACGGCGTTCACAACCGCTTCCTGCCATGCGAAGGTCGGATACTCTAGACGCTCGCGAAAGAAAAGATCATGTAATATGGTCCGCTCCCGGATGTGCTCCTTAATCCTTCCAACCGCTTCATCGATTAGGCGAACCAGCGGCCCGTCGAAACGTAATCGCTTGACGACATTCAATGCCGCGCCATACTGCCGCTCGGGGCCTTCATACTTGACGAAGTCAATGCCGCATCTAGGGTGCCAGCGACTGAGGTCTTTAGCGAACAGCAGCAATGCCGCCATATTTGGAGCGGGAAGCGCGCGAGAATTGTCAAGCAAATGGTAGGATTGAGCGAGGACGCTCTCGGGTTGCCGCGGGTCCTGGATTTTATGAAGAAACTCCTGGATAAGGTCCAAATCGAGATCCTGCCAAGTCGCATTGAGCGCCTGCTGTCGCTCATAAAACACCGTCTTCTTGGCTTCTTTTAGCGAATGAATCTGTTCCGATGGCAACGCCGCGGTTTCCGCCGCTAGTCGGTAGTACGATCGGCCTCCGGCGATCCTATAGATTTCAAGGCTGGAACCGACCTCCAACTTGAGGAGCTGTAGATTGCCTACCCGAATTGTTTCTGATGCCGGCGTGAGAGCCGGGCGAAGTAGATTTTGCGGCGCCTGCAGCAATGCGACGAGCTCTTTAGCATCGTATGGGATTCCAGTTATGGTTTTATCGGCTTCGACACCCACCAGCAGTGTTCCGCCGTCGGCGTTTGCCATCCCGGAGAGAAGACGCGCAACTTCTCGACCGAGCTCTTCTTCCTTCTTCTTTTGTGGTCCGCCGCGCCGATGTTCGTAGGCGCTCAGGAAATCCAAAAACTGTCCGCGTTCCTGCTTAAGCAGGAGTCCAATCGCGTCGGCGTGCATAGCTCAAGCTCTAGAGCTGAAACCTATTTGGGTGGGCACCGACTTTCGCATCCTTTTCACAGGTTGGCAGCGTTAAGTCGAACCACTTCCAGTACCATCTGAGCTGACAGGTTAAGATCCTTGAGATCGAGCCATTCTTTCACCGTGTGGATCTCGCGCATACCGGTAGATAGATTTGCGACCTCCAAGCCTTTTTGATTGAGTACATTGGCGTCACACCCGCCACCGGTGGCGAGAGTTTTTACGTCTACCCGCAAATTCTTGGCCGCGGCACGCACGAGCTGTACGATCGGAGCTCCGTCCGAAACATCCATGCGGTCATAATCTCGCTCGATTTTGGCGTCCACCGTGGCGGTGAATTGTCCTCCACCCACTTTCAATGTGTGGCGGGCCGCAGCGTCTTGGAGACAGCGGAGCATGTGTTCTGTTTGTCGTTCCAATTTCTCTTCGCTATGACTACGCGCCTCACCCTTTAAAATAACTGAGTTAGGCACGATGTTGACCGCCATGCCTCCCTCAATGACGCCGATGTTCGCGGTGGTTTCATGATCAATGCGCCCCAAGGACATCCGTGCGACACCGTCAGCAGCAACTTTGATCGCGTTGACGCCTTTCTCCGGACAGACACCAGCATGTGCTTCAAGCCCGTGGACTCGGAATTCCATACGATTGGCGGCAGGGGCCTTGGTAAATAGAAAACCTACCGAGTCGCTGTCGAGTACCAGTCCGGTACGGGCGCGAAGCCGGTTCACATCCAAACATTTGGCGCCGATTAGCCCGGCTTCCTCACAGATCGTGAAAACCACATCCACGTCGCTGTAGGGAAAGCGATTTTCTTTGACTACGCGTAGCACCTCGCAGATGATCGCGACGCCGCTCTTGTCGTCTCCGCCTAGAACCGTGCGACCATCTGTTCGCAGAATATCCCCATCGAGAATCGGAACAATACCTTCTCCCGGCACGACCGTGTCCATGTGAGCCGAGAGTAAGATCGGCATTGCTTCTGGCGCCGTGCCCGTGAAGTGCGCGATGAGGTTGCCGACATTCCCGCCGACTCTCTCGCCGGCATCGTCGATCGAAACCTGCGCCCCCAAATCCTCCATCTCGCGCTTTAGGCGCATCGCGACATCGTATTCCTTGCGCGACAGGCTGTCGATCTTGATCAATTCAATCAGGAGATTTTTAAGTCGTTCGGGATTAATCAAGTTTACCTCGCTCCCACGTTTTTTGACCTCCAAAGATGGAACTCAATCTGCCACAGTACGTATTTTATTTCCAAGAGAATAACGGCAGCTGCACAGAGAGGGTTTGTTCTGGAGGGGGTTTTTGCGGCAGCGTGACGAGTCCGATGTCGCGTGTAAATTCATAACCATGATCGAGAAGTTTGACAAGATTGTTGAATTCGAGCTCCTCAAACAGCGATCTCATTTTATCCCGGCTGGGGCCTTTGAATCGCAGCTCTTCCAGATCGATCTGCATAGGCACGTTCTTCTTGATGGTGGCCAGACCCCGGCTGAGGAAAGCCGTCTCCTTGCCGTTTTGAAGAGCTTCTCGCAGACGCGCCACGCCGCGCAGATTGCTTTGTTGCAATTGCTGGAGATTACCGTAGAGATCTTCCAGATCGCGAAATTGCTGCATCAGAGCAATCGCGGTTTTTTGTCCAACACCTTTCACACCGGGAATATTGTCGACAACATCACCCATCAAACCCAAAACTTCGGGAACCCTCTCGGGCTCTACGCCGAATCTCGCTTTCACCTCGCATGCGCCGATCCAGCGCTCCTTGACACTATCAAATAGTGAGACTCTATCGGTGACCAGCTGCATCAAATCCTTATCGCTGGAGACCACAATCAAGGCACAGTCTTCATCACACAGTGTCGCGCACAGAGTTCCGATGAGATCGTCAGCCTCATAATCCTGAAGTTCAAGAACGACGACGTTCATGGCATCGAGGACTCGGCGAATATATGGAAGTTGCAGAACCAGATCCGGCGGAGCTTGTCGCCGATTGCTCTTATAATCGACGAACATCTGGTTGCGAAAAGTTTGGCGGCCGGCATCAAGAGCCACTGCGAGATATTCAGGCTGATGACGCTTGACGAGCTTCATCATGAAGCTTATGAATCCATACGTGGCGTTGGTGGGAAAACCTGCGGAATTAACCGCCGGTGGTAACGCGAAAAAAGCTCGATAAATATAAGAACTGCCGTCTATCAGAAATAGTCGGGGTACCCGACCAGTCATAATCGATGCGCTTCCCGCGACGTCCAAAACAAGAGGCGGCTTAATCAATCCCGGCGCGAAATGGTGTGCGTGGCCGTGCCATAGAAGCCTTCCGCCGCCTCCATCAAGGTCTCCGAAAGGGTGGGGTGCGGATGGACCGAATCAGCGATATCCCTGGCTGTTGCGCCCATTTCAACTGCCAAAACTCCTTCGCTTATCAACTCACCGGCTCCAACTCCGACAATCCCGACTCCGAGAATTCTTTCCGTCTCCGGCTCGATCAGCAGCTTGGTGAGACCATCGGGACGATCAAGGGTGAGCGCTCTACCCGACGCCCCCCACGAAAATTTCGACACGTTCACCTCGATGCCCTTGTCTTTAGCTTCGCTCTCTGTCAACCCGCACCAAGCAACTTCAGGATTAGTATAGACCACCGCTGGAATGATGATGTCATCGAACGCGCTCGCATGTCCCAGTATGGACTCAACCGCAATCTTGGCCTCTTTGGACGCGCGGTGTGCCAGTAAGGCGCCGCCATTGACATCGCCGATAGCGTAGATGTTTGGGTCATCGGTTTGTTGTTGCGGATTACACTGAATGAACCCTTTGTCGTTTTTGGTGACTTGTGTGTTCTCAAGCCCAAGATCACTATAGTTGGGCGCTCGGCCGACGCTCACCAACACGCGATCATAAAGCTCTTCGCGCTGTTCTTTGTCTTTTTGCGTCGTCACTTTGATTTGTTTCCCTGCGGTGGCCATCTTCAAGACCTTGGTGTTGACGCGGATTTCTTTAAACGCTTTCTGGGCAATTCGAGTCACCGGGCGAACCAGATCGGGATCGACGCCGGTCAGAATAGAGGGTAGGGCCTCAAGCACGACAACATTGCTGCCAAGCGCAGCATAAACTGTTCCTAGTTCCATGCCAATGTAGCCGCCCCCGACAACCAGCAGATCGCGTGGGATATCTTCAATCTCCAAAGCCTCGGTCGATGTCATGATGCGCTTATTGCCCAAATCGAATGCAGAAGGCATCGCGGGCTTCGAGCCGACAGCGATGATGGCTTTCTCGTAACGAATAAATTTCTGCCCTTCGGATGTTTCAACTCTTAATGTTTGTGAATCCTCGAAATGCCCCCTGCCATGGATCATTTGAACGCCGCGTTTTTGCGCGAGTCCCTTTATTCCTTGCCCTAACTTCTCCAAAATGGAATTCTTCCAACTGCGCAGTTGATCAAGATTGATCTGCGCAGCCCCGAATTCGATACCGCGAGTGGCTGACTCTTTGGCTTCCCGCAGGATTTCGGTGGCATGTAAAAGTGCCTTTGACGGAATGCATCCGACGTTTAGACAAATGCCGCCGAGCCGTGGGCTTTGTTCGACTAGGGTAACTTTTTTACCGTTGTCTGCCGCATAGAAGGCTGCCGTATAACCGCCAGGCCCGGCTCCGACAACTACGATTTCAGTGCTGATCGGTTCCATAGTTCATTTACTTTACTATCACGTCCGCTTCGTCGAATAATTGCAGTGCAATGATGACGTCTTTCAAAAAACGCACCGCATTGGCGCCATCGAGAACGCGATGATCATAGGCCAAGCACAACGGCAGCATATTTCTCACAGCTATCTTTCCGTCGACGACAACCGGCTTGTTCTGTCCCCGGCCAACACCGAGGATTGCCACCTGGGGCGCGTAGATAATCGGTGTGAAGTGGCTTCCGCCGATACTCCCCTGATTGGATATGGTAAAGGTGCCGCCTTGCAGTTCCTCTAGCCCAATCTTTCGCTCGCGGGTTTTTTGGGTTAAGTTCTGAAGTTCACGCGATAGCTGCAACAAGTTTTTTTTGTCCACATCCCGCAGAACCGGGACAATCAATCCGGCATCGGTGTCCACCGCGATGCCGATATGACAATAATCCTTCAGAATCAGTTCTCCGGTTGTTTCATCGAGACTCGCGTTCGCCATAGGATGTTTTTTCAAAGCTCGCGCCAGTACCAAGAGAATGAAGGAAGTCAAAGTCAGACGGGCACCACTTTCTTCGTAGCCTGAGTTGTGTTTCTCGCGAAGCGAAAGGATTGCAGTAATATCTGCCTCGTCGAATTGATTTATTTTCGGAATAGTTGTCCAGGACTCCAACATGCGGCGGCTGACAGTTCGTCGCAACGGAGATAACTTCTCTCGA